>CAZUDU010000190.1:0-3122 GCA_964619455.1 uncultured Faecalibacterium sp. | reverse complement strand
ATCCTCCGCGATGTTATTATGTTCAAAACGAATGTATTCCAATCCAACCATCCTTCTCCGCCGGGCAGGATGTGCCCGCTTGCGGCGAAACTTCATTTACTTTTTTTAAAGCTCTCTTTAGTATACGCTCTTTCCGCGTTCGGGGCAAGAGGGAGAGCGCATTTTTCAGGCCTTTGCCGCAGAATTTTCCTGCGCGGCACAGCAGCCCTCGCAGATGCCCAGCAGCACCACCGCGCAGTCCTGCACCTTGCCCTTTTGCGCCTTGACCAGCTTCATGACCTGCTTTTCGTCCACCTCGGCATCCGTCACATTGCCGCAGACCGTGCAGTACATATGGCTGTGCCACGGCAGGGTGTGGTCAAACCGGTCTGCCTGCCCGGGAATGGAAACGCGCCGCACCCGCCCTGCTTCCACAAGGCTGTTCAGATTGCGGTACACCGTGCCGAGGCTCAGGTTGGGGCAGTCCTTGATGGCTTCTCCGTAAATTTCTTCTGCGGTCGGGTGGTCACACAGATTTTCCACCGTCTGCATCACAAGCTCTCTCTGCTTTGAATAACGCATTGTGTTCTCCTTTGTTTAAACCTTATCTTCCCCTTTGATCTTCGCCCAATATGCACGCGCCGCCTGTTCAGTGCGGTTATCGCCAAAGGTATAGTATTTTGCATCCTTGATCGCATCCGGCAGATACTGCTGATCCACCCAGTGATGCTCATACGCATGTGCGTATTTGTAGTTCTGCCCCTTGACCAGAGCATCCTCTCCGTCAAAGTGTTTGTTTTGCAGCTGCCGCGGGATCGGTCCGGTGCGCCCGGCACGCACATCCGCCAATGCTGCATCGATCGCCGCCTCACCGCTGTTGGACTTGGGGCTGGTCGCCACCAGAATGACCGCATCCGCCAGCGGGATGCGTGCTTCCGGCAGGCCGACCATATTTGCAGCATCCACCGCCGCCTTGACGATGGGGATGATCTGCGGGTATGCCAGCCCCACATCCTCACAGGCGCAGACCATCAGTCGTCGGCACGCCGAGGGCAGATCCCCTGCTTCCAAAAGCCGTGCCAGATAGTGCAGCGCCGCATCCGGATCCGAGCCGCGCATGGATTTCTGGTACGCCGAGACGATATCGTAGTGGTCATCACCCTCGCGGTCGTACCGCATCGCCGTGCGGCGGGTGACTTGCTGGATCATCTCCAGCGTGATCTGTTTCTTGCCGTCCTCGATGGGGGCAGCCGTCACCGCAAAATCCAGACAGCCCAGCGCCTTGCGCAGATCACCGCCCGCGCTCTCCGCCAGATAGGAACAGGCTTCTTCGTCCATGCTGACCTGCGCCGTCTCCCCTTCTGAAAGACGCTTGAGGGCATTGCGCAGCCCGCGCTCCACATCTGCTGCAGCCAAGGGCTTGAATTCAAACACCGTGCAGCGGGACAGCAGTGCATTGTAGATATAGAAATAGGGGTTTTCGGTCGTGGATGCGATCAGGGTGACCGTACCCTCCTCGATGCACTCCAGCAAACTCTGCTGCTGTTTTTTGTTCAGGTACTGGATCTCATCCAGATACAGCAGGATCCCGCCCGATGCCGCCAGCGTGCCAATGTCCTTGAGCACCGCCTTGATATCCCCCGTGCCACAGGAAGTTCCGTTGAGCTTGTGCAGGATCATTCCGCTGTTCTCTGCAATGATCCGCGCCACGGTGGTCTTGCCCGTCCCGGAGGGGCCGTAAAAGATCATATTCGGGATACGCCCGCTCTCAATGGTGCGGCGGAACACCCGCCCCGGTGCCAGCAGGTGCTGCTGCCCGCAGACATCCTCCAAAGACTTCGGGCGCAGGCGCTGCGCCAATGGTTCGTTCATCTTGCTCCCCTCCTGTTCCGGGTTTTATTCCCCATCATTTTACTATATTATATCGCATTTCCAGAGCGAGAACAAGGCCTTTTCTGAAAATGATTCTCAGATAGCTCTTTCAGAACATTTACAAATCCAACAAAACATGATATTATCAAAGGGATCTTATTGCAAAGGAGCTTTGCCATGGCCGCGCAAAAACTCACCCCGGAACAGCTCACCGCCAAAAAGGAGCTGGCGCTGGAAGTGATCCGTCGGTTGAAAGCCGAATACCCGGATGCAGGCTGCACGCTGGACTACGACCACGCGTGGCAGCTGCTGGTCAGTGTCCGCCTTGCCGCACAGTGCACCGATGCCCGTGTGAACATTGTAGTCGAGGATCTGTTTGCCAAATACCCCAGCGTATCGGCTCTTGCAGCAGCGGAACCGGACGAGATCGAAGCGATCGTCAAGCCCTGCGGGCTGGGGCATTCCAAAGCGCGGGATATCTCCGCCTGTATGCGGATGCTGCGGGATGAGTACGGCGGGCAAGTCCCCACCACCTTTGAAGAGCTTCTGCGCCTGCCCGGTGTCGGGCGCAAAAGCGCCAACCTGATCATGGGGGATGTTTTTGGCAAGCCTGCCATCGTTACGGATACCCACTGTATCCGGCTGTGCAACAAGATCGGCCTTGTGGATGGCATCAAGGAGCCGCAAAAGGTGGAGATGGCACTGTGGAAGATCATCCCGCCGGAAGAAGGCAGCGATCTGTGCCATCGGTTCGTTATGCACGGGCGGGCCGTGTGCAACGCACGCAAGCCTGAGTGCGAAAAATGTTGTTTAAAAGGCATCTGCCGCCATGCGCTGGAATCCTCCGCGCAGGATGCAGGGCTTTAATTTAGGAGGTATTTCTATGTTTGGTCTTATTTTCGGCATTCTGATCGGCGCACTTGCAGGTTACGTTGCAGGCCGCATCATGGGCAGCGAGACTTCTGCTGTGCGCAATATCGCTCTGGGTATCCTGGGCGGCTTTGTCGGTGATCTGCTGTTCAGCCTGATCGGTCTGGGCGCAACGGGTCTGATCGGTGACATCCTCGTTTCCATCGTGGGTGCCTGTGTCTGCATCTGGGTGGGCCGCAAGCTGTTCAAGTGATCCCGCATACTCTGACTCATCTCTAAGCATAACGCCCCTTTGAGAAGCAAACTGCTCCTTAGAGGGGCGTTTTTTCTGCATCCGTGGCGTGGCTGGAAGAACACCGACTAAAAACCACGCAATTCACAACATCACAAAACAGGCAGAC
>CAZUDU010000189.1:0-3134 GCA_964619455.1 uncultured Faecalibacterium sp. | reverse complement strand
GCAGCGGGCATCGCCGGTGTGGTGCGTCTCTGCTTTGCCGTACCGCTGGCGGAGGAGCTGGTCTTCCGCGGGGCAGTGCAGGGCTTTTTGCAGCCGCTCGGCAGCCGGGCGGCGCTCCTGACAGCGGCAATGCTTTTTGCGGTGCAGCACGGCGGTGCGGCGGGGATGCTGTATGCGCTCTGTATGGGGCTGGTGCTGGGCTGGCTGCGCGAGCGCGCACAGAGTGTTCTGCCCTGCATTTTGCTGCATAGTGTGAATAATCTGCTGGTATGGCTGGCAGGATAACAGAAAGGAAACGCGATGACAGATCTGGAATTGATGCAGCTTGCCTTGGAGGAGGCGCGCACGGCGGCGGCGCTGGGCGAGGTGCCAGTGGGCGCGGTAGTGGCGCGGCACGGTGAGGTGATCGCCAAAGCTCACAACACCCGTGAGACCGAAAAGAATGCTCTGCACCATGCCGAGCTGCTTGCCATCGATGCTGCCTGCAAGGCACTGGGCGGCTGGCGGCTGTGGGAGTGTGAGCTGTTCGTGACGCTGGAGCCCTGCCCCATGTGTGCGGGCGGCATCATCAACAGCCGGCTGCGCCGGGTCGTCTATGGTGCGGCAGATACCAAAGCGGGCTGCTGCGGATCGGTCACAGACCTGTTTGCGATGCCCTTCAACCACCATCCGGTGGTGGAAAAGGGGCTGTGTGCAGACGAAGCGCAGCAGCTCCTGCAGGAATTTTTTGTCTCCCTGCGGGAAAAGCGTGCCTCCAGACCGCGCTGGAAACCGCCGGTCGCACCCGGAAAATAATCAAAAAAGACCTTAAAAAAGTGGAAGCAGCGTAAAAAATGGCGGCTTCCACTTTCTTTTTGGGTCGAATTGTGGTATATTATTCAATGGTATCTTGTCGAAACCCCTCGTAAGTACGGGCAGGCGCGCCGAACCGACCGGATTGTTCCCGGTGCTAAAAGACACAGCGCAGATCTGACGCAGAGCGGCTTTGACCGGGATCTTTCCTGCGGGGAGAACACCGCAGAGAACAAGGCAGGAGGATCAACTCTTGTACAAAAATGATATGGATCGAGTTCCATGCAGATCAAAGTGTGTGCTGATTTCCGGCGGCGACCGGGGCATCGGTGCAGCGGCGGCGCGGGCATTCTGGCAGGCGGGGGATCGCGTGGCGATCCTCTACCACAAAAATGCTGAGGCGGCGGCGGCGCTGGAGCGCGAGCTGCCGGGCTGCATCGCAGTCCAGTGCGACGTTGCGAGCAGAGAGGACTGCGAGCAGGCGTTCGCAGCGGTGGAGCAGGCGCTGGGTCAGGTGGATGTGCTGGTGTGCAACGCGGGCATCGCGCAGCAAAAGCTGTTCACCGATATCACTCCCGCAGAGTGGCAGCGGATGCTGGACGTGAACCTGTCCGGTGCATTCCACCTGTGTCAGCTTGCGCTTCCGGGTATGATCCGCCGCAAGGCGGGGCGCATCCTGACCGTGAGCAGCATGTGGGGACAGACCGGTGCAAGCTGTGAGGTGCACTATTCTGCGGCCAAGGCCGGGCTGATCGGCCTGACCCGTGCGCTGGCAAAGGAAGAAGGCCCCAGCGGCATCACGGTCAACTGTGTGGCCCCCGGCGTGATCGACACCGACATGATGGCGTCCTTCACGGCAGAGGACAAGGCTGCCCTTGCCGAGGAGACCCCTGTGGGCAGGCTCGGCACCGCAGAGGAAGTGGCAGAGCTGCTGGTATTTCTGGCAGGCGAGAGCGCCGGATACATCACCGGGCAGGTGTTCGGTGTAAACGGAGGTCTCGTGATTTGACAGGGAACGACATTCTACAATTACATTTCCCCCGGATGGGGACCCCCCGAAGCAAGAAGGAGAGAGCGAAATGGGCATGACTTTAAAGGAACTGTTGACAAAAGGCGAAGGGACCCTCTCGGCGCAGGAGGCAAAGGCGCTGGCTGCGCAGTGCAGGATGGATGTGGACACGCTCTACACACTTCTGGAAGAACGCGGGATCAAGATCATTGAGGACGCTGAGCCGAGCCTGGATGTGGACAGCATCCTTGCAGAGGTCGAAAGCGCAGAGAACAACAGCGATGATATGGGCATCTCGGATGACTCGGATGACGATCAGGCAGAGGAGAACCCGGCAGACCTGAAGGCGGCAATGGACGAGCTGCTGGATGACCCCGTCAAGAACTACCTCAAGCAGATCGGTCAGATCCCGCTGCTGAGCGCAGAGCAGGAGGTCGAGCTGAGCAAGCGCATCCACGCAGGCGCAGAGGCCGCACACATCCTGCAGGCAGACCGTGCAAAGTACGGTGCGCCGGAGTACATCAAGAAGAACACCGCACGCTTCTCGTTTGAAGAGGACGAGAGCAACCGCGATTACAACGCGGATCCGGACGAGGAAGGCGCAGAGAAGTCTGAGGATGCCGAGGAAAAGGCAGCTGAGGAAGAGGCAATGGAAGCCGTTGAGAACGGCCCCCTGACCGAGGAGCGCCGTCAGGAGCTGCTCAAGGTGCGCCGTGACGGTCTGAACGCCCGCCGCAGCCTGAGCGAAGCGAACCTGCGTCTGGTGGTCTCCATCGCAAAGAAGCACGTTGGTCATAATCTGGCGTTCCTGGATCTGATCCAGGAGGGCAATATCGGTCTGATCAAGGCAGCAGAGAAGTTTGACTGCGACCGCGGCTTCCGCTTCTCCACCTATGCGACCTGGTGGATCCGTCAGGCGATCACCCGTGCCATTGCAGATCAGGCGCGTACCATCCGTATTCCGGTGCACATGGTCGAGACCATCAACCGGATGCGTCAGGCAACCAACCAGCTCGTTTACCAGAACGGCCATGAGCCGACCCCGGAGGAGCTGGCAAAGGCAATGGACATGAGCGTGGAGCGCGTGCGCGAGATCCAGCGCATGGCACAGGAGCCTGCAAGTCTGGAAAGCCCGGTCGGTGAGGAAGAAGATTCCTCTCTGGGCGATTTCGTCGCAGACGAAAACGCCGAGGCTCCCGGCAAGGCAGCAGACCGCGCGATGGTCGCGCAGCAGATCAATCTGGCGCTCAAGAGCCTGACCCCCCGCGAGGAGAAGGTCATCCGCCTGCGCTTTGGTCTGGATGATGGCCGCCCCCGCACGCTGGAAGAGGTC
>CAZUDU010000188.1:0-3174 GCA_964619455.1 uncultured Faecalibacterium sp. | reverse complement strand
GAATGTTGTAGATCGCCTGCACCCGGAGACACCTACACTGAACTCCTTTCGGACACGGGTTCGACTCCCGTCGCCTCCACCAACCGCAACGCGGTAGAACCCTCAGAATTGAACGGTAAATCGTTTGATTCTGAGGGATTTTTATTTATAAGAACAATCACAAGTGAATCCTGTGGAAGAATAGAACCGTAGCGTTGGATCGGTAAAAAAAACCTCCTTTTGCTGTAGCATAGAAGCGGGTAATGCCAACCGCATACTAAAGCAAAAGGAGGTTCTTCCATATGGACGAGAAGAATTTATTACATACGAGATGGAATTGCAAATACCATATCGAACTTGTTCCGAAGTATTGCAGGAGTTATTGCCTGGTCGCATAGGTCAGGTCCAGCACCGGGGAGAAGGGGTCGAAGATCAGTCCTTCGATGCCGTCTGCCAGCAAAAGACGTTTTTGCTGCGCGAAAAGGGGAACGACTGTGCACTGTTCCAGCAGCCGTGCTTCGCATTCGCCTAAAAGGGTGCAGCGTTCCTGCCCGTTTTGCTGGGCGCTCTGTGCCAGAAGAAGATCGTATTCTTCATCGGCAAAGCCGGTCAGTGCGCCGCCCTCGGCGGTGAACTGGTACAGCATCTGGTAAATGCTGCCGCCCTCTGCACGGATGGGGGCCAGTGCGATGGTGTAATTGCCTTCCGCGAGCCGCTTTTCAAACTGTTCCTGCTCGACCTCCTCGATAGAGAAGAACAGCGAGCATTCCTTCTGCCAGACACCGTTGATCTGTGCAGCCAGTTCGCTCAGCCCGGCATTCTTCGGGATCAACAGGGTCACACCGCGGAACGCGGAGGTCGCCATGCCCTGCCGCGCAGAAAGATACAGTGCTTTGGGATCCTCGATGGAAAGTGCAAGGCTGCCGGTGGTATCCCGGTAGGCGATGCCATCCACGGTCAGCCCGGCGGGGGCAAGCCCCTCGGCAGAGGTGTACAGCCCGGAGGAGGGGACTTCGTAGTGCTCCAGTGCCAGTGCAGCCAGCGCCTGCCGCAGCGGTTCCGAAGCGAACACTGAGCTTTCCTTGGCGTTGAAGAGCAGTGCCCATGTGGTGTCGGAGTAGGAGACAGAGCGCAGCGAAGTTTCCGCTCCGGTCTCGTCCGGCGCGGCAGAGCAGCGCTCACCATCAATGAGCTGCTGCGCGGTCTGCCCGAGCGCGGTGGTGTTTTCGACCAGACGCAGGCTGTCGATCAGCGGAGCCTGCGCTTCCCGGCGCAGGAACAGACCGCCGCTGGTCCAGTTGTAAAGATAGAAGCTGCCGCTGGAAAGGGTGGCGGAGGACTTCAGCCCGTAGGTGCCGCGGGTGCTGTTGAAGAATTCCTCATCGCAGGGCATGGCACCGGGCAGGGCGAGCTTTGCAAGGAAGTTGTCGTCCTGCTCGCTCAAACGGATCACGAGGGTCAGTGCATCCTCGGCATAAACGCCGAGAGAACTCTCATCCGCTTCGCCTGCCAGCACAGCAGCGCTGTTTTCGATGGCAGAAAACTCCACCGCATAGGGGGAAGCGGTCTGCGCCCGGAATACCCGCCGGAACGCGAACACGAAATCCTCGGCAGTGATGGCGTAGTCGGTCGGCTTGCCGCGGGAGGCGGTGTAGGTCAGCCCGCTGTGCAGCCGGAAGGTGTAAACACGCCCGTCGGCAGAGACTGTCCAGCTCTCTGCCAGCTCCGGTACAAGCTCCCCGTCGGCGTTGCGGCGTACAAGACCGCTGTATAAATTCTCACAAGCGATCACGTCCTCGGCACGGGACGCGATCTGCGGATCAAGGTTTGCGGGGATGGCATCCACGAACCATGTAAAGCTGTTGGTGCCGGAACCGGTGCTGCACCCGGTCAGGACAAAAAGAAACGCAGCAGTCAGCACTGCCGCAGTCAATCGGGAAAAATGCTTCAAAAAGGTGACCTCATTCCATAGAAAATACAACGCAGAGCACCGAAAAAAGACTCTGCTTCGACAAGTGTAGCAGAAAGCAGATGAAAAGACAATTGCATTTTTGTGAATTTCCCGCGCTTTTGATGCAAAGGTGCGCTTTTTCCGTTGCGAATTGGACGCAAATAGACTATAATGGTACAACAAGACCATTCCGCGCCAGAATGGGCGCGTTTGCGATATCACACGATATGGAGGAGGAACTGTTTTTATGCAAAAGGAACAGGAGAAGCTCGCGCAGTTGATCAAGGGCAAAAAGGTCGCCTTTATCGGTGCAGGTGTCAGCCACAAGACCCTGATCCGGGAGTTTGTGGAGCTGGGGGCACAGGTGACCCTCTGCGACCAGAAAAAGAGCGTTGAAGAATTTGGGGATTATGCGGACACCCTGCGGGAGCTGGGCGTTGCGCTGAGCCTTGGTGAACACTATCTGGACGGCTTCAAGGGGCAGGATATCATCATGCGCACCCCCGGTTTTGTCGGCTACTTTGAAAAGCCGCTGCAGGACGCGATGGCGGCGGGCACGATGGTCACCAGCGAGGTAGAGCTGTTCTTCGAGTTCTGCCCGTGCAAGATCGTGGCGGTGACCGGCTCGGACGGCAAGACTACCACCACCACTCTGATCGCAAAGTTCCTGGAAGCTGCCGGCCGCCGGGTGCATCTGGGCGGCAACATCGGTGCAGCGCTGCTGCCCATGTTGCCGGAGGTGCAGCCGGATGATGTGGCGGTGGTGGAGCTTTCCAGCTTCCAGCTCATCAGCATGCACGCCAGCCCGGACATTGCAGTAGTGACCAACGTCACGCCCAATCACCTCGACCACCACAAGGATATGCAGGAGTATATCGACGCAAAGCGCAACATCCTGCTGTACCAGAAGCAGCCCTGCCGCGCGGTTCTGGGCTACGAAAATGAGGTCAGCCGTTCCATGCAGGCAGACTGCAAGGGCGAGCAGGTATGGTTCACCCGCCTGCACGAGACCGACAACGGTGCATTCCTGCGCGAAGACGGGATGCTCTGCATGGCAGAGAATGGGGTCGTTACTCCGTTCCTTGCGCAGAAGGATGTCAAGCTGCGCGGCCTGCACAACATCGAGAACCTGCTGGCAGCTGCGGCGGCGGTGTGGGGTCTTGTGCCGGTGGAGGCCATCCGGAAGGTGGGCAGCACCTTTACCGGTGTGGAGCACCGCATCGAGCCGGTGCGTGTGCTGGACG
>CAZUDU010000187.1:0-3206 GCA_964619455.1 uncultured Faecalibacterium sp. | reverse complement strand
ACACGGCCCTTTCACGGCTGTAACATGGGTTCGATTCCCGTACGGGTCATAAAAATCCCTCGAGCATTTGCTCGGGGGATTTTTTTTATTGACCCGTACGGGAATCGAACAGGGCGGCGGCGCGCAGTGCCGCAACCAAAGCCCCAGTGGGGCTTTGGTTAGCCCGCGGGGGTCAGCCGCAGGGAGGAGAAGGTTTTTTGCAAAACTCCCTCCGTCAGCGCAGGCGCTGACAGCTCCCTCAAGGAAGGAACCTTTAAACATTTGACCACATAAAAAGCCATCCGCATCAGCGGATGGCTTTTTGTTATCCTTGTTTTGCGTAGGCCAGGATCTCTGCCGGTGTGCGCACCAGAACGTCAGCTCCGGCGGCGGTCAGCTCGGCTTCGTCCCGGAAGCCCCACAGCACGCCAACGGCGGGCAGAGACGTATTGTGCCCGGTCTGGATATCCACGTCGCTGTCGCCCACAAAAAGGGTCGTGGCGGGCTCTGCGCCAAGGCTCTGCATCAGATCATACAGCCCGGTGGGGTCTGGCTTGGGCGCAACGCCCGGGCGGCTGCCGAGCACTGCGTCAAAGCAATCCGCGCCGAAGTAATGCGTGATGACTTTTCCACAAAGATCGTCTGCTTTGTTGGAAAATACCGCGCACCGGAACCCTTCGGCGCGCAAATCGTGCAGCAGTTCCGGGATGCCCGGATACGGCGCAGTCTTGTCCTGCTTGTGGGCATCGTACCGTGCGGTGAACTGCGCCAGCGTTGCAGCAAGCAGTTCCGGGCTGCGGGCTTCTTCGGGCGAAAAGCGCTCCACCAGCTTGGGGATGCCGTTGCCCACCATCCGCTTGAACTGCTCCACCGTGTGGGTGGGCCAGCCGTTCTGCGCACAGACCCAGTTCCCGGCATCGGTCAGGTCATCGATCGTGTTCAGCAGTGTGCCGTCCAGATCAAAAATGATCGTCTTTATCATTCTGAAAAACTCCTTTTATTCCTCCAACGATCCCAGCTCCCGCAAGGGGACGCTGCGGATCTTATAACGCACCTTTCCCGGCAGGGTCACTGTCACGTTCGCACGCTGGCGCAGCACCGCCCACGGGGACTGCGAGACGGTCAGGCAGGTCTTGGGGTGGAACACACAGACGCAGTGCAAATGGAAGTGGTGCTGCCGCCGCAGCACGATGCGCCCGCCCTGCCAGTGGATATCCTCATTGAAATAACCCACGACAGCCGCCGCCAGCAGTGCGGCGAAAAAGCAGGTCAGGATCAGCAGCGAGAGGGTCAGTGCGGGCAGCACCCGGCAGGACACGATGCACAGGACCAGGCACAGCCCGCAGGGGATGCCGGCGGGCAGAAAGAAGATCAGGCTGCGGTGATCGGTTTCCACCGGATCATCGGGCGGCAGCAGATAATCAGGAAAAAGCTCGTGCAGCAGGGGCGAACCCTCCCGCCAGACAAAGAGGGGCATCTCCGGCTGGCAGCAGCCCGCCGTGACGTATACCGGGCAAAAGCGCAGCAGCCATGTGGCAGGGGAACGGCGCAGGTCTGCACAGCTCAGCTCGGAGCGGCGCAGCCGCATCTCGTAGCCGTGCAAAAGCCCGCCCCGGCTGCCAAGCTGGGTCTCGGTGTGCCAGACCATATAGTGCGCCGCCTGTGCGGTGCTGCGCAGCAGGCTGAGGGTGAACAGCCCGCCCATCAGCACCAGCAGCCATGCCGCGCCCACCGGAAGCCAGCGGGCAATGAACGCTGCAATACGGCTCAGATGCGCCAGTGCAAAATGAGATGCCTGCGGTGCATAGGGCTGATCCTGCTGCAAGGCAAGGAACAGCAGTGCCAGCGTGGACAGACCGTTTGCACCCAGAACGGTAAAGGCAAGCTTCTCGCCGCCTTTGGGTTTGTGAAAGACCGGCTCGTGCAGGGGCAGGAGCTGGTCGGCAAGCCACGCGGCATCCTGCTGCGAGAGGGAAAGGGTCATGGTCTTTTTCTGCCCGGCAGGATACAATGTGATGCGGCTTGCACCCAGAATGCGGTACCACAGCGGGCGCTCGATGACCAGCGCGGCAAGCTCCTCGCCCCGCAAGACCCGGTCGAGCCGGATGCCCAGCCGCCAGCACAGATGCACCACCCGACCGCTGCGCACCTCCCAGCGGCAGGCGCGGTAGGCTGCATAGCTTGCGGCGGACAATACCCCGAACAGTGCAAGCTCCTGCCACAGGATGCTGACCAGCGCCGCCCAGTCCCGCGCAAACAAAAGCCGTACCAATGGCAGCAGATAGACCAGCAGGGTCTTGCGCAGCACATGCAGTACGGCGACCGGATGCAGATGTTTTTCGGTCATGGAAGTTCCTCCGTCAGCAGAGCGGCAAGCGCGGCAGCCTGCTGTGCCGGAACGCCGGGCAGCAATACGTTCAAACCGGGGCTGTGCACCAGCATCACAGAACCGCCCGCAAGCCAGAGCAGAGGGGTGCGCAGCAGATGCACACCGGTCACGCTGCAGCGGGGCAGCTGGCGCAAAACCGGGAAACCGACTCCTGCCTGCACCGTCAGGCAGCGGGGGCCAAGCGATGCGACAAAGCTGATGCAGCGCACCCATACGCCGTAGACCAGCGCCGCCCACAGCAGGCAGAACAGGCACCCGGTAAACAGGCTCTG
The DNA here is from genome assembly GCA_964619455.1 of uncultured Faecalibacterium sp. Classification (GTDB taxonomy): domain Bacteria; phylum Bacillota; class Clostridia; order Oscillospirales; family Ruminococcaceae; genus Faecalibacterium. The sequence goes on along the minus strand of CAZUDU010000187.1, from coordinate 566 downwards.
CCAGAACACAAAGGGCGCGCAGACAAGCCCTGGGATCGCCGCCCATGTGCAGAGCACTGCCCGGCAGCGCGGCGGGATGATCAGCACCGGAGCGTTCGTCTGCGGATGGCTCATCGGTCGCTCAGCTCCCATGCTTCGGTCAGCAGATGCAGAGAGTCATCCTGCGTCAGGCAGAGGATGCGGTCCCACGGCAGAAGAACGGTGTTTCCGTGGGGGATGATGAATTCTGCATCGCGGGTGATGCAGACCAGAATGGTGTCGCCGGGGATGGGGACCTCCATGACCATCTTGCCGGCATACTTGAAGTTTTCCGGCAGAAGGATCTCGTTCAGGCTGGCAGAGCCGCCGCCCAGCGAGAGCAGCTGGCGGATGGTGTCGGTCTCGATCTCCCGCTCCAGGATGTGGCTCAGGTTGTCGGTGCCGCAGACCACGGTATCCACGCCGAGGGTATGCAGCAGCTCCCGGTTCTTGGGGTTGGATGCACGCGCTACGGTGCGGTCTACGCCAAACTCGCGCTTTGCGATCTGGCAGGCAATGAGGTTGTCCTCGTCCGAGCCGGTCACGGC
>CAZUDU010000186.1:0-3255 GCA_964619455.1 uncultured Faecalibacterium sp. | reverse complement strand
GAGGCGGGGATGTGCGATGCAGGGAAGGATAGACTGCCGCGGTTGTGCCGTCATGCTATTGAATGTTTTAGAACGGGCGGTCGTGCATGAAATATGTGACCGAAGAGATCGTAATCGGGCAAAACAGACGCAAAAACAAGGGCTGTCACTCTTTTGTGACAGCCCTTGTTTCTTAGATCCTTCCGGAGAGGGATCAGCCCTTCAGATCCTGGATCATGCAGTCCGCTGCAACGATGCCGCTGGTATAAGCAGTGCCCAGTGCAGCACCCTCGTTCTCGTAGTAGGGAGAAGCATAGAGGGAGCCATTGTCCACGCCGGCCACATACAGACCCTGGATGGGCTGCTGCTGTGCGTTGACAGCGCGTGCGTAGGAGTCAGTCTTGACACCGCCGAAGGTGCCCCAGATGGAGGGCTCATACTCAACGACATAGAAGGTGTCGCCGGTCAGCTCGCGCAGCATATAGCTGCTCTTGAAGAACTGGTCATCGCGACCCGCGGCACATTTGGCATTGTAGTCAGCAACGGTCTGCTCCAGATCGGTCAAACCGAATGCCTCGGCGCACTCTGCCAGAGTACCCTTGACTGCCCAGCCGCGCTCGATCGCGATCTGCATGTGCTCGTCGAGGTCCGGCAGCAGCTCGGTGGTGTAGCCGGTAGAGCCAACATACCACTCAGCGGGGTTTCCGAAGTAGGCAAGGATGCCCTTGTCGCGGCACTCCTCGTACATGGTCTGATCCACCACAGCGTAGTACTTGCCGACGCGCAGAGACATCTCGCCGCCCAGAGCCAGCGGACGGTCGGACAGATACTGCTCGTTCATGAAGCGGTCGCCGTTGGGATCGACCATCAGGCCGCCGTAGATCGCAAAGCGCAGGGTGTCGTTGGAACGGACCATTGCCTTGCCGCGCTGCTCCATCTTGCCGTTGACGCCGCCAAACTCGTTGCAGCACAGTGCCCAGTTGCGGTCAGCGATGCCGCCTGCCTCGATGACGATGTCGTAGCCCTTGCCGTCCGACAGCTCGTTGCACAGGGGCCAGACATTGATATCGCCAAAGTGCTCGCGCAGACGCTCCTGGTTGCCAGCGTAGCCGCCGGTCGCGATCAGGACTGCCTTGGCGTTGTACTGGATGTAGGTCTTGTCCTCGGTGTTCTTGGCGATGATGCCAACGACCTTTTCGCCGTCCATGACCGGCTTGACCGCCTCACGGCAGACCTCAAAGGTGCCGCCGTCCGAGACGAACTTTGCCACCAGAGGCTCAAAGCGGGGTGCACCGCTGACCTGAGTGCCCTCCAGATTGGAGAAGTTGTGGCGTGCACGGAAGCCCATACCGTAGGCGTCGCGGCGCAGACCCATGTTCACGCCGTTGTCCATGAAGTTGGAAACGACACGCTCACCGGCACCGATGCACTTGCGCAGCAGAGCGCCGTTGACGGTGCCCTTGGAGAAGCCGTACTGGCAGTTGTACAGAGTTTCGATGGAAACGGTCGCATTCTCCGCAGCCTGCACGCGGGTCTCTGCGAGAGCGGGGCCGCCTGCCATACAGCCGTTGGAAACGCCGCAGGTCGCACCCTTTTCCAGCAGGATGGTCTTGATGCCGGCAGCCTGAAGCTCCAGAGCAGCCATCATGCCGGCAGCGCCGCAGCCGACAACGACAGCGTCTGCTTCCACGGTGGAGGTGACGGTGATGATGTCCGGATCGGACTCGGTGGCCTCAACTTCGACCCCAACGGTCACGACGGTGCCGGATGCCTGCGACATGCAGTCAGCAACGGCGGTCTTGACAGCGTTGCTGGTGATGGTCGCGCCGGAAATGCCATCGACGCTGCAGGTCTGAGCATCCAGAATGCTTGCCTTCATCTTGTCGCCGATGTCGGCGCCGATGCCGGCGGTCTCGCCGGAAACATCAATGACGATGTCCTCGATCTTGTCCTTGCTGAAGGTGACGCTCACCTTGATGTCGGACTCGACACCCTTGGCGGTCGCCTCGTAGGTGCCGGGGGTGTAGGTCAGCCCGGCCGTGCTGCTGGCAGCAGAGCTGGAAGCAGCGGTGGAGGAGCTTGCGGAATTGCAGGCGGTCAGAGCACCGGCAGCGATGCCGCTCACGGCGGTCGCGGCGGCGATCTTCAGAAAGCCTTTGCGAGAGATCTTGCTCATGATAATTCTTCCTTCTTTTTCATTTTCTTGCAGCTGAAAAACTGCGCTGCATTGAGAATAGTTTAACATGGGCAGAAAAGGAGAGTCAATCGAGGAGGGCGTGCCGGATGCTTTAAATTTTGTTAAGAAAGTGACGAAACAGCGTTTTTGCGCAAAAACCCCGGTACGCACATAACGTACCGGGGTAAAATCAGATCCAGAAGGAGATCACTGCTCCACCATCAGCTTGCCTGCCTTGTAGACATCGCCGCAGCCGAGGGTGATGACCAGATCGCCTTCCTGAGCGTTCTCCTTGACCCACTGAGCAGCAACTTCCAGGCTGTCCACCAGAACGCTGCCGGGGATCTTTGCCGCCAGCTTTGCGCTGGTGATGGAGGGATCGTTCGGCTCACGGCCGCCCATGATCGGGGTCAGGACCGTGACGTCCGGGATCTGGAGCACATCCACAAAGTCGTCGAACAGCAGCTTGGTGCGGCTGTATGTATACGGCTGGTGGACGGCGATCACGCGCTTATAGCCCATTTCCTTGGCGGCGGTCAAGGTGGCGCGCAGCTCGGTGGGGTGGTGTGCGTAATCATCCACGACAACGGCACCGTTGCACTCGCCGTAGTTCTCGAAGCGGCGGCCGGCACCCTTGAAGTTCAGGGCAGCATCTGCGCACTGCTCCACGGTCAGACCGGCACAGCGGCAGACTGCGCACATGGCCAGAGCGTTATAGACGTTGTGACGGCCAGGAACGGACAGGCGGATGTGGCCCAGCTCCTTGCTATTCCACTCCTTGAGGTCGAACTCGAAGAAGCCGGGCTTGTATTCCTGCACGTTCACGGCGCGGTAGTCTGCGTGGTTATCGATCGCAAAGGTGCGCACGCGGCGGTTCAGGGTGTACATGACGTCCATCGTATTCTTATCGTCCGCGTTGGCGAAGATCATGAACTGGGTCATCAGGGCAAAGCGCTTGAAGGCAAACTTCAGCTCGCCCATGCTGCCGTAATAGTCCAGATGGTCGTTGTCGATGTTCAGCACGACCGACAGGTAGGGGGTCAGCTTGAGGAAGGTCTCGGAGAACTCGCACGCTTCCACAACGATATCATCGCCCTTGC
>CAZUDU010000185.1:0-3263 GCA_964619455.1 uncultured Faecalibacterium sp. | reverse complement strand
TCGAAAAGATGCAGAAATTCATCCAGTTCCCGCGCAGTGGTCAGGTGACTCAGGCTGATGCGCCACGAGGCGAGCGCATTGCGCCGATCACCGCTGACCGCCAGCACTGCCTGCGAGGGCAGCCCATCGGATGCACAGGCGGATTTGACCGAGACGCAGACTCCTTGCGCATCCAGCTCCCGCTGAAAGACGGTGCCCTTCACGTTCTGCACACTGAGGTTCAGGATGTGCGGCACCGCATCGGCGGGGCTGTTGATGCGCACCTTGGGGTATGCGCTGAGCGCGGCGCGCATGCGGTCGTTGTGCCGTTGTACGGCCTCATAACGCTCGGCTTGTTCCGAGAGCGCTGTCTCCAGCGCAAGCGCCATCGAGCAGGCAAGCGCTGTGGTAGGGGTGCCGCTGCGGTAGGGTGTCGTGCTGGTGCCGCCGTGGATGAGCGGCTCCAGCTCCCACCGGCGGCGCTTGACCAGCAGCCCGATGCCGTTCAAGCCGTAGAACTTGTGTGCCGTCAGGCTCATGGTATCGATGCCCTCAAAGCAGACGGGGATCTTGCCCACCGCCTGTGTTGCATCTACATGGAACCGGCAGTGGGGAAAACTGCGCAGCAGCTCTGCGATCTGCGCAATGGGCTGCACGGTGCCAAGCTCGCTGTCTACGGCACAAACTGTGACAAGGATGGTATCCGGGCGCAGCAGGGAACTCAGGTGATCTACATCTACTTTGCCGTCGGTGCTGATGCGGGCAAGCTCCACCGTGAACCCTTGTGCTTGCAAAGCGGCAAGTGCACCGCGCACGGAGGAATGTTCCAGCGGGGTAGAGATGATGTGCCGCCCGGTGCTGCTCCCCAAGGCGGCAAGGCTTTTGAGCGCGTGGTTGTTCGACTCGCTTGCACCGGAGGTATAGATAAGCTCGGTGGGCAGTACACCCAGACAGGCTGCAATGCGTCTTGTAGCATCGTCCAGCACAGCTTTGGCGGCAAAGCCTGCCTGATAGTGTGCGTTGGCGTTTGCGGGAAAGCGGTGCTCGATCTCGCAAAAATGCTGCAGGACTTCCTCACTTGCGGGGGTGTTGGCGGAATAATCCAGATAGATCATGATACCTCCTGCGGAGATGATATTCATATTGATTTTGTGGGTTTATACTATTATAATGAGATGCCGTACTGATTGCAAGGGGGGCGCGATTTTTTGAAAAAACATCTTGCGTTTCAGCAGGGAGTCTGCTATAATAGCCCAAGTGTGCGGCGGCAGAGGGCAAAAGTTCTGCTGGCGCTCAATTTATGTAAGACCGGAAAAGGAGGAATCGAGCGATGAAGGCGATCCGTCGTAAGCGTTGCTGCGGTTCTTTTTTTCTGGGTGATATGAATGTTTCCGATTTTAGAGGCATTGCCATTTGATGGCGATGCCTCTTTTTTTGGGAGCAAAAACACAGGAGGATGTTACGAATGAACGAAAAGATCGATTACTCCAAAGGCATTTATGATGCACGCCAGCTTGGTACCGGGCGGATGCTGGTGCTGGGCGTGCAGCATATGTTCGCAATGTTCGGCGCGACCGTTCTGGTTCCGCTGCTGACGGGTCTGAGCGTTTCCACCACGCTGCTGTGCGCAGGTCTGGGTACGCTGCTGTTCCACTTCATCACCAAAAAGAAGGTCCCGGCATTCCTCGGCTCCTCTTTTGCATATCTGGGCGGTTTCTCCATCGTTGCGCCCATGCTGGCAGATGCTGAGGGCAACCTGACCGTGCCCAACACCGAGATGCTGCCTTACGCCTGCGCAGGTGTTGCGTTCTCTGGTCTGGTCTATCTGGTGGTCAGCTTGCTGATCTCCACCTTCGGCGTGCGCCGCATCATGAAGTTCTTCCCGCCGGTGGTCACCGGCCCCATCATCATCTCCATCGGTCTGATCCTTGCTCCCTCTGCGATCAACAACTGCCAGACCAACTGGCTGCTGGCGTTCGTGGCGCTGGGCACGGTCATCGTCTGCAACATCTGGGGCAAGGGTATGGTCAAGATCCTGCCCATCCTGATTGGCGTTCTGGTCTCCTACGCGGTGGCGCTCGTCACCGGTGCCGTCAACTTCCAGCCCATTGCAGATGCTGCATGGTTCGGTGTCCCGCTGCATAAGGAATCTATGGGTCTGTTTGCCATCGACGGCAGCCCGGAGTTCATCAGCGCCCTGTTCACCATCCTGCCCATTGCACTGGCAACTATGATGGAGCACGTTGGCGACGTCGCAGCTATCAGCGCAACGGTCGGCCACAACTACATCAACGATCCCGGCCTGAACCGCACCCTGATGGGCGACGGTCTGGCAACAGCGCTGGCAGGTCTGCTGGGCGGCCCGGCAAACACCACCTACGGCGAGAACACCGGCGTTCTGGCACTGAGCAAGATCTACGATCCGCTGGTCATCCGCATTGCAGCAGTTATGGCGATCATCCTGAGCTTCAGCCCCAAGTTTGAGGCGATCATCAACACCATCCCCACCGGCATCATCGGCGGCATCAGCTTTGTGCTGTACGGCATGATCTCCGCCATCGGTGTGCGCAACGTGGTCGAGAACCGTGTGGACTTCACCAACAGCCGCAACCTGATCATTGCAGCAGTCATTCTGGTCTCTGCACTGGGCTTCAACTCGGTGGGCGGTCTGACCTTCGTGATCGCAGGTGTGAGCATCAACCTGTCCGGTCTGGCGATCGCAGCGATCGCAGGCATTGCTCTGAACGCAGTCCTGCCCGGCAACGACTACGAGTTTGACGCTGTGGACGGCAACGATGCAGCGTCCAGCGCAAGCCTTCAGGTCTGAAAATAAATAGGAATAATTCTTAAAAATGTGCTTGACATTCTAGGAATCATTCGCTATAATAGAATCACAGAAAGCGGTTCACCAAGTACCAGTTGTGGATCGACAAAAATAATGGAGGTTCCTACGATGAAGAAGTTTGTGTGCCCTGTTTGTGGTTATGTTTATGAAGCGGATGTCATGCCCGAAGATTTCAAGTGCCCCCTGTGCGGCGTTCCCGGCTCCAAGTTCAAGGTGATGGAAGAGGGCGTTCTGGCTGCTGAGCACAAGTTCGGTGTTTACGCTGAGACCGTGAAGAACAATCCCGACATTTCTGAGGAAGATAAGAAGTTCATCTTCGAACAGCTGATGGCAAACTTTCAGGGCGAGTGCTCTGAGGTAGGCATGTACCTGTGCATGGCTCGTATCGCTCACCGCGAGGGCTACCCTGAGATCGGTCTGTACTGGGAGAAGGCTGCCT
>CAZUDU010000184.1:0-3263 GCA_964619455.1 uncultured Faecalibacterium sp. | reverse complement strand
ACCGTCCTTCATTGAGCAGACCCCGCCGGAGTGCTCGGCATTTGAATTTGTCTGCCGCAACAACAAAGGCCATTTATCCGACACCGCTCTGGAATACTATGGGCGTAAGATCAGCTTTGCTGATCTGATCGTGAACGTCAAAAAGACTGCTGCCGCCTTCCGTGCCATCGGCATGAAGAAGGGTGATATCGCCACGGTGGTCAGCGTGATGACCCCGGAGGTCATCTATGCCTTTTACGCCGCCGATATCATTGGTGCGACCCTGAATCTGGTCGACCCGCGTTACAGTGCCGAGGGCATCCACGAGTATATCACCGAGGTCGATTCCCGCCTGCTCATCTGCCTGAACGTTGCCTATGATCGCTGCCATCAGGCAGAAAAACGCACCAACGTCGAGCGGGTGCTGGTCATCTCCCCGGCGGACTCCCTGCCGGTGCACCTTGCGCTTGGTTACAAGATGACCAATCCCGACAAGAACCGTTACACGAGCAATGTCATCCACTGGAAGGATTTCATCGCTGCGGGCAAGAACGGCAACATGAACGCTGAACCGTTCGACCCCGACCACGCCTGTGTGGTGGTGCACACCGGCGGTACCACCGGTTCCCCCAAGGGCGTGATGCTGACCGATGTCAACTTCAACTCCCTGACCCAGCAGTTTGCCGCATTGGGCAAGCTGTTCCACCGTGGGCAGAAGCTGATGAACATCATGCCCCCGTTCATCGCCTACGGCTTTGCCTGCGGTGTCCATATGCCGCTGGCAATGGGGCTGAAGGTCATCATCATCCCGAACCTTGACCCCGATAAGCTGGGCGGGCTGATCTGGAAGTACAAGCCCGAACACATGTTCGGCGTGCCTGCGCACTACCAGTGCATGGCATCCTCCCCGATCCTCAAGAAGAAAGACCTCTCCTTTATCCGCAACTATGCGGCGGGCGGCGACGCCATCCCGCTGGGCGCAGAACAGACGGTCAATGAGTTCCTCGCTTCTCACGGAGCAGAGTTCCCGCTGGCAAAGGGCTACGGCATGACCGAGGTCTCCTCGGCCGCCACCGCTGCCGCAGGTACCGAGAACAAGCCCGGCAGTGTGGGCATCCCGCTGGTCAACACAGTGGTCGCCGTCTTTGAGCCGGGCACCGAAAAAGAGCTGCCGCTGGGTGAGCGCGGCGAGATCTGCATCTCCGGCCCCGCCATGATGAAGGGCTACTACGGCAAACCGGAGGAGACCGCTATCATCCTGCGCAAGCACGCAGATGGTCTGACCTGGGCGCATACCGGCGATATCGGCTATATGGACGAGGATGGCTTCGTCTTCCTCGACTCTCGCATCAAGCGGATGATCATCCGTCATGACGGCTTCAAGGTCTTCCCCTCGATGATCGAAAACGTCATCAGCCGCCACTCTGCCGTACATCAGTGCTCGGTCGTTGGCTGTACCGATAAGGACCATGTGCAGGGTCGCCTGCCCTTCGTCTATCTGGTGCTCAAGCCGGAAGTCGATGTCAAAAAGCGCCAGCTCCTGCGTGAATTGCGCCAGATGTGCACCGAGGAACTGCCGGAATACGTCCAGCCCATCGGTTACAAGTTCGTCCCGGAGCTTCCGCTGACCCCCATCGGCAAGGTGGATTACCGCAAGCTGGAAGAGGAGATCACCCCGCGCGATTACTGATCTGATCCAAAGCGTCTCCCTCCTTCGGGGCGGAGACGCTTTCCTGTACGCATCGGCCAACAAGGAGGTTTCCGCTCATGAAACGAACATTCCATCTTTCTGTGTTTTTGCTGAGTCTGTTGTGCCTTTGCCTGCTCGGTGTTCCCGCCTTTGCTGAACAGCCGCAGACCGTCTATGTTGCGCTGGGCGACAGCATCACGGCCGGCATCGGTCTGCCGGATGTCCGGTACTCCTTTGCAGAAAGCGGCGCCTATGACATGACCGACAACTATCAGGGCTACCCGGATAACTGTTACGTTGCGCTGGTCGCACAGAGGATCGGCTCTGACCGGGAGCACGCGCAGAACTACGGCCTGCCCGCCGCCAGCTCCAGCGACCTTGTCACCCTGCTCACCGCCTGTGTGGACGGTGACCCGGAACTGCTCGCTGCGCAGAGGTACAATGTTTCTGCCCTGCCGGAACTGCTGAAGCGTGCGGATGTCATCAGTATTCAGATCGGCTCCAACGATGCTTTTGTGACCACCGTGAGCACCCTGGGCAAGGCAACCAACCAGAAGGTCGTGCCGCCCATCTACACCTTCATGACCGGTACGCTGCGCGATATGACCCCGGCAAAGCTGTTGGAGTTCTTTTTCTCGGTCAACGAGATCGAGCTGACCACCGAGGAGGAGACTGCGCTCTGGAACACCCTGCTGTTTGGCATGGGAGAGATCTGCAACGAAGCTTACCCGCAGGTCACTGCCAATCTGGAACAGATCGTCCAGAGCATCCGCGCACTGAACCCGGACGCTGAGATCCTGCTGCTGGGTTACTACAACCCTGTGCCGATCAGCGTGGACTGGAGCCTTTACTTCGGCAGGCTGAACCGCTTTGAGCGCCAGCTTGCCCGGCAGTACGAGGGTGTGACCTATGTTTCCTTGACCGGCACCCCCACCGCAATGGATGCACACCCCTCGGTCCGCGGGCATCGTTTTATCGCCCGCAAGATCCTGAACACTGTTGCCTGAGCTGCAAACAACTGCATCAAAAAAGGGAGCCTGACTTGATAAAGTCAGGCTCCCTTTCTGTTTTCAGCTCAGCCGTCCGCTTTCGACCGAGAAGCTCAGGTCTGCCGCCGCCATCGTGGACTTGCGGTGAGAGACCAGCAGCACGGTCTTGTCCTTGCATTCCTCCCGGATCGAGCGGAGGATGATGCCCTCATTCAGGCTGTCAAGGTTGGAGGTCGGTTCATCCATCAGCACAAAGGGCGCATCGTGCAAGAATGCCCGTGCCACACCGATGCGCTGGCGCTCGCCGCCGGAAAGTGCACCGCCCAGCTCGCCCACCGGGGTATCGTAGCCCTTGGGCAGGCTGCGGATGAAGCCGTCCAGCGCCGCCTTTTTGCAGGCGGCTTCCACCTCCTCGCGGGTCGCGTCCCGCTTTGCGATGCGGATATTGTTCTCGATGGTGTCATCGAACAGCTCAGTCTCCTGCGTCACAAGGCTTTCCTGCCGGCGCAGCGCTGCCGTATTCACCCGGCGGATATCCTGTGCACCAAACCGGATGCTGCCGCTCCCAACGTCCCAGAAACGCATCAGCAGCCGCAGGAAGGTCG
>CAZUDU010000183.1:0-3303 GCA_964619455.1 uncultured Faecalibacterium sp. | reverse complement strand
TGGGAGCAACATAAGCCAGTGCTTCATCGTTGAGGGGCACATAGCCATCCTCGTTCACGAACTCGTCCAGCGCATACGCGGTGGTGGGGATGTAGCCATCGCCGTCATAGACGTACTCACGCACGCTCCAGCCGCCCAGATAATAATCGTTCGTGTTGTTCCAGTCGAGGTATACCGCATTGCCGTCGGCGGTGTAGTAGTAGCCGTCCTCTGCCTTGGTGAAGTCCGCGAAAACGTAGCCGTTCTCATTGGCATTGCGGTATGCAAAGCCGGTCTGCTTGCTGTTGTAGTAGTCCTTGGCATTGGCAAGCGCCGCATTGCCCTCGGTAAAGAGCGAAGAACGCAGGTTCATCATGTCCGGGTTCAGGTACTGAGACAGCGAGTAGATGTAGTCATCGGCGGTCAGCGGGGTGCCGTCCTCCCAGACCATCTTCTCGTTCAGACGGATCTCGTATGCCCAGCCCTCGGTCGCATCCGCCGGGACGCCGTAGGTCTCGTTGCCGGCGTAGGTAGTGGTCACATCGATGGGCATCTCTGCTGCTGCATCCGGGATGGTGTCGTAGCCCGTGCGGTCAGCATTGAGGAAGTAGCTGTACAGCGGGGTGACCAGACGGCTGAGGATCGCGGTCTCACCGGTGGTCTCCCAGTCGGTCGGGGACCAGGTGCTGGGGTTCGAGCCCCAGTAGGCGTAGGTGTAATGCCCCGCCTGACCGGGCTGATAGCCGGTCGAGGTACCGGATGCCGCGCTGGATCCGGAGCTTGCAGAAGTGCTGTCCTTACCGCCGCATGCTGCCAGACTCAGCAGCATGACCAACGAAAGGAACAGCGCGATGATTCTCTTCATATAGTTTCCTCCCTTAGTTGAGTTATGGGGTTCCCGCAGGGCAGGAGCGCGCATATTAGTAATATTCTAACAGACCTTCCACACTTTTGTCAAATTAATGTTCGGTATGCGTAAAGCCTCACAGATGAGAAAAAATCATGATGCCCCTTTTTATATAGGTAAAAGCGCACAAAAAGCACTCCTCCCAAACAGCGGAACGCTCTTTTCCATCTGTATTTCACACGTTCAAAGCTGCCGCTTCACAGCTCCAAACACATATATACAAGCTCCTGATCTCCGCTCACCCGCGAGCGGAAGCCCTTGGGGTTGCGTCCGTATTCCACAAAACCTGCTTTTTTGTACAGCGCAATGGCATGCTCATTTTCTGCCACGACATTCAGCTCCAGCTGGGCATAGCCCGCCTGCTTTGCGCAGCCTACGCAGGCTTCCAGCAGTGCCCTGCCCAGCCCAAGCCCCCAGTAGTCCTTGCAGATGCCTACCCCAAACTCTGCCCGGTGCCGGACCTTGTACTGCCGACCGACCGCTTCGATGCCCGCCGTTCCAACGACCTTGCCCTCCACAAGCGCAAGGATCTCGATCTCATTTTCGCTTGCAGTCTTTTCTTCCAGAAAATCGCCTTCCTGCTCGGCGGTCATGCTGCTCTCGTCCGGATAGGTAAAGAGATAGTCCGTCTCCTCATGGGTCTGGTTAAACACCGCCAGCGCCGCTGCACCGTCTGCTCGTGTGCCGCTGCGCAGCAGGGCAGTGCTTCCATTTTTCAGAAGGATCTGCTGCTCGTATTTCATTTCTGTTTCCCCCTTTTTTGAAGTATTCTGTTCCATCGCACGCATTTTACAACGATAATTTTATTATACGCTCCCCTTTAATGGTGTCAATGAACCGCCTGCAAATGACCGTGCTTTCCGCCCCGTTCCTCTTCTGTTATCCCTTTGTTCATCAACTTCCACAAAAAACAGGCCAGGAATTTTATCCAACCAACTAAATATTTCCATTGGATTTCTTGACACCCCCTGTAAGCCATTGTATAATTAAATAACGACCATGTTTTCCCTTGCGGTATTTTTATGAAAAAGTCACAAAGGAGCGTGCAAATTTCATGGATGCAAAATACAAAGCCCTGTTTACCCCGTGGAAGATCGGCAATGTGGAGATCAAAAACCGCATCGTCATGTGTCCCATGGGCGGCACCAGCCTGTTTGGCTGGTTCGAGCTGACGGGATGCGGCTTTGACAAAGAGGCCGCCAAGCTGTTTCTGGAGCGTGCCCAGAACAACGTTGGTCTGATCATCCCCGGCATTGCCCCTCTGCGGGACACCTTCTGGGGCAAATGGCTGTGGCAGAACCCTAAAATGTTCGACGATCTGAAGGTTTTCATGGACGAGATCCACAAGACCGGCGCAAAGGTGTTCATCCAGCTCACCGCCGGCATGGGGCGTTCCTGGGCGATCACTGAAATGATCGGGCCGCTGCACAAGAACAAATTCACCCGTGCGCTCATCAAGCCGGTCATCGACACCAGCCACGAGCTGGCCTCTCCCAGTGCCCAGCCCGCCCGCTGGGCACCGGACATCACCTGCCCGGAAATGACCGTGGAGCAGATCCACGAGATCATCGAAGCCTTTGCCAAGACCGCAAAGCTGTGCATGGATGCCGGTGTGGACGGTGTGGAAGTCCATGCCGTGCATGAAGGCTATCTGCTGGATCAGTTTGCGATCGAGTTCTTTAATAAGCGCACCGATGAATACGGCGGCAGCTTTGAGAACCGTTACCGCTTTGCCGCCGAGGTGGTCAAGGCCATCAAGGAGCGCTGCGGGCAGGACTTCCCTGTTTCGCTGCGTTACAGCGTTGAATCCAAGCTCAAAGGCTTTGCAAAGGGCATCGTCCCCGGCGAAGATGCCAAGGAGATGGGGCGCAGCATGGAGGAATCCGAGCGTGCCGCCAAGTATCTTCAGGACTGCGGCTATGATATGCTCAACGCCGATAACGGCACCTACGATAGCTGGTACTGGGCACATCCGCCGATGTATATGCCCCAGAACTGCAACCTCGAGGATGTTGCACATATCAAAAAGTATGTGGACATTCCCGTGGTCTGCGCCGGACGCATGGAGCCGGATGCCGCTGCCGAAGCCATTGCAGAGGGCAAGATCGACGCGATGGGCGTTGCTCGTCAGTTCCTCGTTGACCCCGAATGGGTCACCAAGCTGATGGAGAGCCGTCTGGAGGACATCAAGCCCTGTATCTGCTGCCATTCCGGCTGCTTCAACTTCTCTTCTTCCAAGGGTCACTACAACACGCAGGATCTGACCGACACGATGGGTCTGGCACGCTGTGCCTTGAATGCGGAAACGATGCAGTCCAAAAAGCATTACATCCAGCCCGCCAAGACCCCCAAGAACATCGCGGTCATCGGCGGCGGCATCGGCGGCATGGAATCCGCTCTGGTCTGCGCCAAGCGCG
>CAZUDU010000182.1:0-3305 GCA_964619455.1 uncultured Faecalibacterium sp. | reverse complement strand
GAGGCGGGGATGTGCGATGCCCGTGTAGGGAGCTGCTGGCGGGGCAGGCATAGAAAAAGACGTTCCGAGTTTTCGGAACGTCTTTTGGGGTGACTCAACCTTCGTTTGGAGCTGCCTTGGACTGTTCTACAAAGGCGGCGATCTTGTCGATCTGGACCTCGGCTACGGCGCGGCCGGTATCGTAGACACGGCGCAGCTGGGCGGGGTCGCGTTCCATCGGACCGATCTCCAGAGGGATCGGCGGCCGGATAACGAATGCCTTGCCGGCCTGCTCCAGCATGGAGACGTAGGCGATGGTGTCGTTGTAGCGTTCGTGGCGGTCCGCAAGAGCCTCTACAAACGCAGGATAGCGCAGGTAGCGTGCCCGAAGCGCGGGCAGCATCTTATTCTTCTTTTTCTTGTAGCCCTTGGGCTGGGTCAGCACGATGAGGTTGCGCTGATAACCGATGGACTCGAAAAAGCGTACAGGGATGGAATCTGCAATGCCGCCGTCCAGCAGGGAATAGTGCCCGATCTTGACGATGTTGGCAAACAGCGGCATGGAAGCAGAGGCCTGCATCCAGCGCACGTCCTCGGCGTCACCGGTGCGGCATTTGTGGTAGATCGGTTCACCGGTCCGCACATCGGTACAAACTACAAAAAAGTCCATCCCATTCTGGCGGAAGGTCTTTTCGTCAAAGGGATCCAGCTTTTCCGGCACAGTGTGGTAGCAGAACTGCTCGCTGTACAGGTTGCCGGTGCGCAGCAGGTTGCCAAAGCTGGAATAGCGTTTGTCGGCACAGTATTCCGTATTGTAACGGATGACCCGCCCGATCTGGTGGGATTTGTAGTTGCAGCCGAATACGGCGCCCGCAGACACGCCGATGGCACCGTCCAGCGTGATGCCATGCTCCATCAGAACATCCATCACGCCCGCGGTAAACATTCCGCGCATTGCGCCGCCTTCCAGTACAAGACCTGTTTTCATAGCTGATCCTCCTTTTGCTGTCGTGCCGCAAATCACGGCAGTACCCCTTGTATTAGTTCCAGTATACACATTTTCCGAAAAAGAACAAGAGCGGAACAGCCAAAAATCACGCTTTGTTTTTGGCTGCCTTTCGGCATTTTAGGTGGAGGAGGCTTTGTGGCAACAAACAAAAAAATATCGAAACGACTGTGCAACTTAGACAGGAAAACATCTTGTCAAATCCGCTGGAATCTTGTATACTGAAATACAACAGAAAACAGGCGGGAGGGCTTGGAAATATGAAACTGCTGGAAGATCGCATCCGCGCGGACGGTATCGTGCGCGAAGGCAATGTCCTGAAGGTGGACAGCTTTATCAATCACCAGATGGATATCACTCTGTTCCGTGAGATGGCGCGGGAGTGGAAGCGCCTGTTTGCGGACAAACCCATCAACAAGGTGCTGACCATTGAGGCGAGCGGCATCGGCATTGCTGCCATCGTGGCAAACGAGCTGGATGTGCCGGTGGTCTTTGCGAAAAAGTCCATGAGCATCAATCTGGACTACAACAACTACGAGACCAAGATCCAGTCCTTTACCCACAAAAAGATCTACAACGTTATCGTTTCCAAGAAGTTCCTCACGCCGGAGGATCATGTCCTGATCATCGACGATTTCCTCGCCAACGGCTGTGCCCTGATGGGTCTGCTGGAGCTGGCACAGGAAGCCGGTGCAACGGTGGAAGGCATCGGCATTGCAGTTGAAAAGGGCTTCCAGACCGGCGGCGCACTCATCCGCGAAAAGGGCATCCAGCTGGAGAGCCTTGCCATTGTGGAATCGATGGACTCTGCCACCGGCGAGATCACTTTCCGCCCCCAGCCGCACCAGAACTGATTTTTTGAATAAGTCCCAGAACGCACTGCTTTGCAAAAAGGCAGTGCGTTTTTTGTTGCATATGCTGCCTGACAGCGTCAGGCTCCGTCAAAGCTGTCTCCATCGGCGGGCAGCTCGGCGAAGGTCTCGGTGGCATCCTCGCTTACAGCGGCGCGGGGAACACCTTTATAAATAAGGGTCTGTTCGAGTACCTCGGCACAGACAGGGGCAGAAAGGCTGCCTCCGGCGGTCGTCCAGCTGTGCGGTTCATCCAGACAGACAAGGCACAAAAACTGCGGATCATTGATGGGAGCCACCGCCACAAAGCTGGCGATACGCGCCTTTTCGTCTTCACTGTCCAGCTTCTGGCTGGTGCCGCTCTTGCCGCCCACCCGGTAGCCCTGGATGCGGGCATTGCGCCCGCCGCCGTTTTCCACCACCGACTCCATCATCTGGCACATGACTGCGGAGGTCTCAGGCTGGATGACCTGCCGCTTGCACACAGGGGCGATGTGTTCCAGCACCTCTCCTGCCGGGCTGAGGATGTCTGAGACAACATAGGGCTGCATCAGCCGGCCGCCGTTGACCACAGCGCAGACGGCAGCCGCCATTTCAAGGTAGGAGATCTTGCTGCTCTGCCCGAACGCGCAGGAGGCAAGCTCCACCGGTCCCATGCGGTCGGCGGTGTAGTACAGGCTTTTTTTCGGTTCGGCGGGCAGATCGATGCCGGTCTTTTCCCGCAGACCAAAGGCGGCGAAATAATCACAGAACGCCTGCTTGCCGAGCCGTGCACCGATCTGGATAAAGCTCTGGTTGCAGGAATTCTCCAGCGCTTGGGTCACAGTCTGGCTGCCGTGCCGCTTGCGGTTGGCACAGTGGAAGCGGGTGCCCGCTACGGAAATGGACTCGCCGCAGTAGAAGGTGGAAGTTTTACTTACAGCTCCGCTGTCCAGCGCGGCAGCACAGGTGATGAGCTTGAACACGCTGCCCGGCTCGTACAGGTCGCTCACCGCCTTGTTGCGCCACTGGGTCTGCTGCGCGAGCTGAAGGGCGGCGGCGCGCTCCTCGCCGGAAAGTGCGTCCACAGTACTGCGGGCAGCATCATCGTAGATCACACGGGGCTGGTTCGGGTCGTAGGCGGGAGTGGTCGCCATCGCCAGCACTGCCCCGGTGTTCACCTCCATCAAAATGCCTACACTGCGGGCGGCAACATGGTGCTCCTGCACGGCATAATTCAACGCATTTTCGAGGTAATGTTGAATGTTTGCATCGATGGTCAGCCGAAGCCCGCAGCCTTCCACAGGGAACTGCTCGGTCTCGTAGCTCTGTTCCAGCGTGTAGCCCCAAGCATTGACTGCAGTGAGCACTACGCCGTTCTGCCCGGTGAGCTGCTCGTTGTAGCGCAGCTCCAGCCCGCTCACCCCGGCGTTATCCACATTGGTGAAGCCCAGCACCGAGGCAAGGAACTCGCCCTGCGGATACCAGCG
>CAZUDU010000181.1:0-3310 GCA_964619455.1 uncultured Faecalibacterium sp. | reverse complement strand
AACACGGATGCCGGTTCCAGCCCGGTCAATACAGCCATAGTTTCCCACTCCTTTTGTAAGTTTTCTGCTTTTATTTTATCAGAATACGTCCATTCAGACAATAGTACCCCTTCCATTTCGCCCCAATCAAAAAGACAGCGGAACCTTTTGGCTCCGCTGTCTTTTTCTTTTCACGTTTTGGTCACTGCACGCCAAAGAATTCTTTGGCGATGTCCGCACTGCGCTTGGCATCCTTGGCGTAGTAGTCCGCGCCGATCTTCGCCGCGTAGTCCTCGGTGAGGACAGCGCCGCCCACCATGATCCTGCAGTCCAGCCCTGCGTCATGCAGAGCGGCGATGGTCTCCTCCATGCTCTTGAGGGTGGTGGTCATCAGAGCGGACAAGCCCACCAGATGCACATCCTTTTCCCGGACAGTATTCACCACGGTTTCCACCGGAACGTCCCGCCCAAGGTCGATGACCTCAAAGCCGTAGTTTTCCAGGATGACCCGGACGATGTTCTTGCCGATATCGTGCACATCGCCCTTGACCGTAGCGATGACGATGCGCCCCTTGCTCGCGCCCGCGCCGCCCTTCTGGGCGATGGCAGTCTTGATCTCCTCAAAGGCGCTCTGGGCGGCACTTGCTGCCTGCAAGAGCTGCGGCAGGAACAGGGTGCCTTTTTCGTATTTTGCGCCCACGATGTCCAGCGCCGGGATCAATGCAGCGTCCACCAGCTCCAGCGGTTCCTTTTCCTTCAGGAATTCATGGGTGCGGGCGGCAGCTTCGCCCTTCAGCCCCTGCTCCACCGCCTTCATCAGGGCAGCATACTCGCCCTTGGCAGATTCGTCCGGGGTCTCGGCTGTCACGGCCGCCTTTGCCGCCTGTGCCAGCGCCGTGGAAGCAGGCACATGGTTTGCATAGCGGGCGATATACTCGCTGCTCTGCCGGTCGCGGTTGGTCAACACATTATAAGCATAGACTGCCGCCATCATCTCCTCACTGGAGGGGTTCATGATGGCAAGATCCAGCCCGGCGTACATTGCCATTGCCAAAAAAGTAGTGTTCAGGTAGGTGCGGCAGGGCAGACCAAAGCTGATGTTGGACACGCCCAGCACGGTGCGCACCCCAAGCTCCTGCTTGCACTGCGCCAGCGCCTGCACCGTCGCCATCACGTCCTCCTGCTGGGCACTCGCGGTCAGGGTCAGGCAGTCGATATAGATATCCTCGCGCGGGATGCCTGCCGCCAGTGCCGCTTCGGTGATGCGGCGGGCAACCGCAACGCGATCCTCCGCTTTAGGCAGGATGCCCCGTTCATCGATGGCAAGCCCCACCACCGCGGCGCCGTACTTTTTGCACAGCGGCAGGACGCGCTCCAGCACCTCCGGCTTGCCGTTGACCGAGTTGACGATAGGCTTGCCGTTATACACCCGCAAGCCCCGCTCCAGCGCGTCTGCGTGGGAGGAGTCCAGCTGCAAAGGCAGGCTGACCACACTTTGCAGTGCCTTGACCACCTGCTCCATCAGGGCAGGCTCGTCCACGCCGGGTGCGCCCACATTGACATCCAGGATCTGCGCCCCGGCTTCGGCCTGACTGACCGCCTGCTCCAGGACGTAGTTCATATCCCCTTCCCGCAGTGCCTGCTGGAAGCGCTTTTTTCCGGTGGGATTGATACGCTCGCCCACCACCGTGATGCCGTCCACCACCACATAGTCCATCGGGGTGCACAGCACCGAGGGCATCGCATGCGCCGGGCGCCCCGGCACACAGCCCGCGAACACCCCGTTCAGCAGCTGGATGAACTCCGGGGTCGTGCCGCAGCAGCCGCCCGCCGCAAACAGATGCAGCTCCCGGTAGGGCTTCATCTGCATGGCGTACAGCTGCGGGGTGATGTCGTAGCCGCTGCCGTCCGCGCGGGGCAGACCCGCATTGGGCTTGACGAACACCGGGAAGTTGCCCGGCACCGCCGCAGCCAGCCGCTGCGCCATCGGGAAGATCTCTTTGGGACCGAGCGAGCAGTTGATGCCCACGGCATCTGCCCCCAGGCCCCGTGCCGTCACGGCAAAGCTCTCCACCGTGCAGCCGGTAAAGGTGCGCCCGCTTGCTTCAAAGCTCATGCTGGCGAGAATGGGCAGGGAACTGTTTTCTTTTGCCGCCAACAGTGCCGCCTTCAGCTCATAGAGATCGGTAAAGGTCTCAAAAAAAATCAGATCCGCACCGGCTTCCACGCCCGCACGGACGATGCGCCCGTACTCTGCCACCGCGTCCTCGAACGCAAGAGTTCCGTTCGGTTCCAGCAGCTCACCCAGCGGGCCAACATCCAGCGCGGTCAGCGCACCATACGGCGCACAGGCACGCTTGCAGCAGCCGATGCCTGCCGCAATGACCTGCTCCAGCGTATATTCACTGCCCGCCAGCTTGTGTGCCGACGCACCGAAGGTATTGGCATTGACGATGCGGCTGCCCGCCGCCGCATACGCGCCGTGGATGCTCTCAATGAGCGCCGGATCGGTGATATTCAACTCCTCCGGGCGTGCGCCCAGCTTCAGCCCTGCCGCTTGCAGCATGGTTCCCATACCGCCGTCCAGCAGGATGGTATTGCTCTGTTTAAAAAGTTCATTCACTTGCACAGGTCTTTCCCCTCTTTCGATATTCGCACCGCTGGCGCAGCACACAGTGCCCGCACCCGGCGAGCCTTCCCTTGACCGGATGGCTGCTGACGCCCAGCAGCGCCGTCACGCTCTTGCGCGGGGTCATCAGGTCGGCATCGGTCACGCACAGACCTGCGCGGCGGGGCGTATCCAGCGCCGCCGCCACCCGCTTTTGCACCCTGATGTCCCAATCGCCATACCCCGGCGAGAACCGCCCGGTCAGATACTTTCCCTGCCGCGCCATCTCGTTTCGCAGCTCTGCTTCGGCCGCATCCGCCGCCTGCTCTGCCAATGCACTGCCCAGTGCATCGCTTGCCACACCGGCGGCGATATCTCCGATCCCGGCGCGGCGGATCTGCGCATCCACGCCTGCACCCAGCGTCACCGCCAGCAGGATCGCTTCCGCGCAGCCTTCCAGATGCTTCTGTACATCCTCGCCGCACAGGATCCCCGCCTCGGTCAGCGCATCTACGCCTGCCACGAGCCAGACTGCCCGCGGTGCAGCCGCTGCCAGAACAGGTGCAGCACAGCGCTCCAAAAGCGCCCGCGTTGCCGTGTCCGGTTCCCCGCGTGCTCCAAAATACCGCGCCGCCTGCGCAAGGTCGATCTGCTCCGGCTTTTCGACCGGCAGCGGTCTGCCTGCTCCCAGCTGCATCTGCCCACCTCCTGTGATCGGGATCC
>CAZUDU010000180.1:0-3322 GCA_964619455.1 uncultured Faecalibacterium sp. | reverse complement strand
TGGTGGACGCACAGAAGACCACCGATCCCAACCACCCCATCGTCCGCGCTGGCTACGCCATGATCGAGGCAATGGTCGCTCGTGCCGAGAGCACCCACTCCCGCAAGGATTGGGCAAACGTCAAGGAAGCTCTGGAGCTGCTGGACGCTGACCGTGACGCGGAAGAGCTGGCAAAGCTGCAGAAGATCTGCGCAAAGCACTAAGCACGGATAACGTCTGCGCGCGCATAAAATAGTTTGAAAGATCGATTGCCCGCTCCGAGAGATCGGGGCGGGCAGTTTATTAGAAAATTGTGTATAATCATACACAAAAATAGCTTAAAAGGCGGATATATAACCATGAATATGAAAATTTCTCGTAGAGCATTTCTGCAGGGGAGTGCAGCAACGGCCGGTTTGATGGCAATGAACGTCTGCGGTGCATCGGCGGCTGCTCCCGCTGAAGAGGAGAACTGCTTCAAGGCAAAGAGCGGTGCGGTCAAGGTCGGCGCAGAGGTCTTGCTGGAGAGCAAGTACTGGAAGAGCTACCTCAAGGGCAAGAATGTGGCGCTGTTCACCAATCAGGTCTGCGTGGATGCGCAGATGAACCATCTGGCAGATAAGCTGATGGCAGACCCGGATATCAATCTGGTCTGTATGTTTGGCGGTGAGCACGGCCTGCGCGGTGCGTTCCAGGCAGGTGCTTCGGTCCCGCACTGCATTGATGCTACGACCGGGCTTGTCAACTGGAGCCTGTACAACGGCGGCACCATCGACACCGAGACACTTGGCATTGCAGCACTGGATGCAGGGATGGAGGACCCCAAGAACCCCAACCGTCCCACCCGTGCGATGTTCACTGGCAACAATGGCAAGTGGTATGCACCCATCGATGTGATCCTGTTCGATCTGCAGGAGATCGGCAGCAAGACCTGGACCTACCTGTATAATCTGGCAGATCTGATGGCAGCCTGCATCGAGGCGGACAAGTTCTACGGTCAGAAGGTCGAGCTGATCGTTCTGGACCGCCCCAGCTCCATCAGCAGCGAGATCGTGGAAGGCTCCATTACCTCCAGCAACAACCAGACTGGTTTTGGCCGCTTCCCGTTCCCGTCCCGCTACGGCCTGACCATGGGCGAAGTGGCAAAGATGTACCACGGCGAAGGCTGGAAGTACTACTGGCAGAAGACCTATCCCGGCGGCCCGGAGGATCTGTACGGTTCCACCGTTTCGATGCCCAGCAAGACCTACCATGGTGTCTGGGCATGGGACGACGAGGCATTCAAGGACAAGCTGACCCTTGCAGACTGCCCGGTCAAGGTCATCCCCTGTGAAGGCTATACCCGCGATATGTACTGGGACGAGACCGGTCTGCAGTTCATTCTGCCTTCTCCCAATATGCCTACTGTGGAAGCCTGCCTGATCTACACCGGTACGGTCTGGTTCGAAGGCCTGCCCATCAACGAGGGCCGCGGCACGACCAAGCCGTTTGAGGTCATTACCGCACCCTATGTGGACGGTGAAGCACTGGCTGCCCGCATGAACAGCATGGGTCTGGAAGGCGTCATCTTCCGCCCGGCGTCCACCACGACCCTGAGCACCAACCAGCTGCTGGCAGGCACCGATTACGTCGGAACGCTGGCACATGGTGTGCAGATCCATATCACCGATAAGCGTGCGTTCTCTCCCATCAAGATGCAGGTGGCGCTCTGCCTCGTGCTGCAGGCAATGTATGGCGCGACCACCGATGAGGAGAAGAAGGACGGCGAGCACTTCTACGCACACTACCAGCTGGACTACCGTGCAGGTGCCGACTGGGTCAGCTCCACCATCCAGAATTTCCCGGTCGGGGCATCCGATGAGCAGATCAAGGCGACCAGCGCTGAGATGCTGGCACGCATGGAAGAGGAACTGAAGCCTTACCGCAAGATGCGCAGAAAGTATCTGATGAGCGACTACAATGTTCCTCTGCTCAAAAAGAAGGCAAACACCCTCACGCCGCAGATCACCCTTGGCTGTGAAAACTTCCTGAAGGATGCTGCAAACTACAAGGGCATCAAGATCGGTCTGGTAACCAACCAGTCCGGTGTGGATGCGCAGCTGAATCATCTGGCAGACGTGTTCGCAGCGAATGCGGAGATCGACCTGACTGCCCTGTTCAGCACCGGCTTTGGTCTGCGCGGTGAGTTCCAGACCGCAGAAGCAGGCGAGTATCTGGACGCAAAGACCGGCATGACGGTCTGCCGCCTGAACGGCACGGCTCCCACCGCAGAGCAGCTGGCAAATGTAGATCTGCTGCTGTTCGACATTCAGGATACTGGTTCCCGCTATAACTCGGCGGCACAGCTGCTGAACGATTGCATGGAAGCAGCCAATGCGGCAGGCAAGCGTTTTGCCGTGCTGGATCGCCCGAACCCGCTGGGCGGTACTGCAGTGGAAGGCCCGGTGGACAGCGTCTATGCACTGCCTACCCGTTACGGCATGACCGCAGGCGAGATGGCTCTGTACCTTGCCAAGAAGCAGGGAGCAAACAACGTGTCGGTGTTCCCGATGACCGGCTGGACCCGCGAGATGTTCTACAACGAGACGGGGCTGCAGTTCGTCCAGACCGACCGCAAGATCGCTACCCCTACTACGCTGCTGACTTACGCAGCGCTGGGCTGGCTGGAAGGCACCACGACCTGGGACGAAGAGGTTGCAGAACAGACCGGCGTGAGCTACGGCTGGGGCACGACCAAGACCTACGAGTTCTTTGGTGCTCCGTTCATGAAGGGTGATATGGTGGCATTCGCCAACAGCCTCAATGAGCTGAACCTGCCCGGCGTCCGGTTCCGTCTGGCTGCAATGACTCCGTGGAACAACAAGACGGAGCTTGCAGGTATGATGTATCCCGGTACCGCCTGCTACGGTGTCCAGATGCACATTATGGACGAGCACAGCTACAACGCCGTGGAGACTATGCTGAGCATCTTTGCTGTGATGAACGAGTACTTTGGCGATGATATGACCTATACCGACCAACTGAGCGCGATCGTCGGCAGCGAGAAGGTTGCTGCAGCGATCGAAGATGGGCAGAGCGCACAGAGCATCTGCGCAAGCTTCCAGAGTGATCTGGATGCATTCAAGGCAGAACGTGCAAAGGTTCTGCTGTACTGATCGATATCCTGTTCTTCCTGTAGATTTTCCCAGATGTAGAAAGCCCGCCTCATTTCTGAGGCGGGCTTTCTGCTTTTGATGTATGGCGAAAGAGAAAATGGCGGTTCAGTGTGCGGTCTTGCGCACGAGCTGTTCGTGCATCCAGACCATCAGTGCCAGCGCTGCAAGCAAAAAGAAGGGGAACAGCG
>CAZUDU010000179.1:0-3324 GCA_964619455.1 uncultured Faecalibacterium sp. | reverse complement strand
CAACAAAAAGCCCCGCCGGCAGAGGGAATTGCCGACAGGGCTTCAGGAAATGTCCGATCTCAGAAAGGATCAAAAAGTTTCAAAAGGGAACAGGCGGGGATCAGTCATCTGCAGCCTCGTCCAGGTTGCCCAGCTTCTTGGCCTGCTCGACCACACCGGCGACCAGCATCTCAGGCAGGTTCTCGTAGCGGGCGAACTCGGTGGTGAACCAGCCGCGGCCCTGCGTGGTCTGACGGATGAAAGTGGTGAAATTGGACAGCTCTGCCAGAGGAACCTCAGCGATAACAGTCTGCATGCCGTCCTCGTCCGGCTCCATGCCCAGAACACGGCCGCGGCGCTTGGTCACATCGCCCATGATGTCACCGGTGTTGTCGCCGGGAACATGTGCCTTCAGGGTGTGGATGGGCTCCAGAATGACGGGACCTG
This sequence comes from uncultured Faecalibacterium sp., assembly GCA_964619455.1. Lineage (GTDB taxonomy): Bacteria > Bacillota > Clostridia > Oscillospirales > Ruminococcaceae > Faecalibacterium. Next base: position 2,898 of record CAZUDU010000179.1, on the reverse strand, counting down.
CTTCGGGCATGGCTGCCTTGTAAGCGATCTTGGCTGCCATGATGAACGCCATTTCCGAGCTGTCAACGGGGTGGTAGCTGCCGTCCAGCAGGGTCGCCTTCAGGCCGACCACCGGGTAACCAGCCAGCACGCCCTTTTCGGCTGCCAGACGGATGCCCTTTTCCACTGCGGGGAAGAAGTTCTTCGGAACGCTGCCGCCGAACACCTTTTCTTCAAAGACGACCTGCTCGCTGTCACAGGGCTCGAAGTTGATGATGACATCACCGAACTGGCCGTGACCGCCGGTCTGCTTCTTGTGACGGCCCTGCTTCTGGCAAGGCTTGCGGATGGACTCGCGGTAAGCGATGCGCGGAGCTTCCAGACCGATCTCAACGCCGAACTTGTTCTTCAGCTTTGCCTTGACGACATCCAGATGCTGTTCGCCCAGACCGCCGATGACCTGCTGGTGGGTCTCTGCGTTGTTCTGGTAGCTCAGAGTGGGGTCTTCTTCCATCAGACGTGCCAGCGCGCTGCTGATCTTGCCCTCATCGCCCTTCTTGGCAACGGTGACAGCCATGAACAGGCTGGGCAGCGGGAAGACGGGTGCGGGCATCTTGACCACGCGGGCTGCATCGCACAGAGTATCGCCGGTCTTTGCGCTGACCAGCTTTGCAACAGCGCCGATGTCACCGGCACCGATGCCGTCGGTCTCGACCTGTTTTTTGCCGATGACGGTCAGAGGCTTGCTGATCTTTTCCACTTCGCCGGTGCGGGCGTTGGTCAGTGCGCAGCCGCCGGCGACCTTGCCGCTCAGCACGCGCAGGTAGCTCAGCTTGCCCACGAACGGGTCAGCCACGGTCTTGAAGACGTAAGCCGCAGTCGGCTCAGACTCGTCACAGTGCAGCTCCACCGGCTCGCCGTTTGCGTCCTCTGCAAGGATGCTTGCGTCATGCTGGGGGCTGGGCAGCAGCTTGTGCATATTGAACAGCAGCATATCCAGAGCCTGCTGGTTGATGGCACTGCCGCAGAACACGGGGGTGATAAGGCCGTTCTTGACGCCCTTGCGCATGCCTTCCACGATCTCTTCGGTCGTGAACGGCTCGCCGCCAAAGAACTTCTCCATCAGGTCGTCATCGGTCTCTGCGATCGCTTCGCTCATTGCCTCGATCAAACCCTGGAAACGGTGGCCGATATCGGGCAGATCGATCTGGATCTGCTTGCCGCCCTCGTACTTGAAGGCCTTCTGGCTGAACAGGTTGATATAGACGGGGGTGCCGTCATCCAGCTTTGCGGGCACGACGCAGGGGCAGATGGTGGAGCCGAACTTGATCTTCATATCCTCCAGGATCTTGAAGTAGTTGGCGTTCTCCAGATCGCACTTGGAAATGAAGACCATCGTTGCCTTGCCGTTCTTGCGTGCCAGCTGGAATGCCTTCTCTGCACCAACGGTCACGCCGCTGCGGCCGGACACGCACACCAGCACGCTCTCGGCGGCGCGGATGCCCTCGTATTCGCCTGCTTCAAAGTCGAACAGACCCGGCGCGTCGATCAGATTGTACTTGATACCGTCGTACTCCACGGGGACAACAGACGCAGACAGACTTGCCTTGCGCTTTGCTTCCTCAGGGTCAAAGTCCGAAATCGTGGTGCCGTCTTCTACGCGACCCATACGCTCGGCAGCGCCCGAAAAATAGACCAGCGCCTCGGTCAGCGTGGTCTTGCCGCTGCCGGCATGACCGGCAATCAAGATATTGCGGATGTTGTTGCTTGCGTATTTCATATCGGTTTTTCCCTCTTTTCTGCCATGCGGAGCATCTCTCCGTTTTTGTGGCATATTTTACAAAGATAATACCACAGAAAAACCAATTTTTAAATATTTCGTTTGAAAATTCTCGCGTTTTGGCTGCCAAACTTCGAGCGGTCATTTTGTGCATTTTGCCTGTGTGTAACAAAATTGATTGTAAATCATAGTGCGATACGCTATAATTGATGCGGGAAAAATCTCTTTTTTGAAAGCCATAAGGGGGGCGGTTGTTATGAAACGGACCGATTATATCAATTGGGATGAGTATTTTATGGGCATCGCACTTTTGACCGCGATGCGCTCCAAGGACCCCAGCAGTCAGGTGGGCGCATGCATCGTCAGCCCGGAGAACAAGATCCTCTCGCTGGGTTACAACGGTATGCCGATGGGTTGTGACGATGATGCCATGCCGTGGGAGCGGGAGGGCGAGCCGCTGCACACCAAGTATATGTATGTCTGCCATGCAGAGTTGAACGCCATCCTCAACAGTGCGCACAACAACCTCAAGGGTGCAAGGGTGTATGTGACCCTCTTTCCCTGCAACGAGTGCACCAAGGCGATCATCCAGTCCGGCATTGCAGAGGTGGTCTATTACAGCGATAAGTACCACGACAGCGATTCCAGCGTGGCAGCGCGGTTTATGTTCCAGAAAGCGGGCATCCGTCTGACCCCCTACCACCCCAGCGGACGGCGCGCGGAGCTGGAACTGTAAAAAGGCGCAAACAGTGCTTGACCTTGTGCAGGGGTTGTATTATAATAAGAACTATCACCTGAATAAATATGCAAAAGCGAATGAATATCGAGAGGGGATATACAATGGGACTGAAGAACCGCAGCTTTTTGAAGCTTCTGGACTACACCCCGGCAGAGATCGAAGGCCTGCTGGAGCTTGCCGCCGATCTCAAGGCGAAGAAGAAGGCGGGTATCCGTCACGATGCGCTGCGCGGAAAGAACATTGCGCTGATCTTTGAAAAGACTTCGACCCGTACCCGCTGCAGCTTTGAGGTCGCAGCGCACGATCTTGGCATGGAGGTCACCTATCTGGATCCCTCCGGAAGTCAGATCGGCAAAAAGGAATCCATTGCGGATACCGCGCGGGTGCTGGGGCGGATGTT
>CAZUDU010000178.1:0-3329 GCA_964619455.1 uncultured Faecalibacterium sp. | reverse complement strand
GGCTGATCGCCGGTCTGGGCAACCCGGAATCCAAATACGACGGCACCCGCCACAATGCGGGCTTTGCCGCGCTGGACTACCTCTCCGACAAATGGAGCATCCCGGTCGCCAAGACCAAGTTTCAGGGGTTGTGGGGGCAGGGCGATGTGAACGGTCACAAGGTCGTTCTGCTCAAGCCCCTGACCTACATGAACCTCTCGGGCGATTCCATCGCTCCGCTGGCGGGCTTTTTCAAGATCCCGGCAGACCATGTGATCATCCTGTGCGATGATATCACGCAGGATCCCGGCAAGCTGCGCATCCGTCCCTCCGGTTCGGCGGGCGGGCACAATGGTCTCAAGAGCATCATCGCCCGGCTGGGCGGGGACGCTTTCCCCCGCATCCGCATCGGCGTGGGCGCAAAGCCTCACCCGGACTACGATCTGGCAGACTGGGTGCTGGGCAAGTTCCCGGCTGCGGATGCCAAGGCACTTGCCGACCGCTTCCCCGATCTGGAAGCTGCAGCAAAGCTCATCATGGATGGCAAGCTCGGCATGGCGCAGAGCAAATACAACGGCTGACCGCGCCCGCCCCTCATTTACTCACAAGAAAGGAGGCTCCCATGTACGAAGCGCTGCTCAAGGCAACGCCGGAATATCAGAAGATCGCGGCCGGTCTCGGCTCGCCCGGCCCCGCCGCCCTGTTCGGGCTGCCGCCCGCCGGCAGAGCACTGCTGTATGCCGCTCTGCAAAAGGATCTGGGGCGCACGCTCTGCATCGTGACCCCCGGCGAAGCCGAAGCGACTCACTTTGCCGATGACCTCAAGGCTTTGGGGCTTTCCACGGCGGTGTTCCCGCCCCGCGATCTGATGCTGCGTCCGGTCGAGGGTGCCGGGCGGGAATACGAATACCGCCGCCTTTCGGTGCTGGGCGCACTGGCAGGCGGGCGCTTGCAGGCTGTCTGTGTGCCTGCCGAGGCGCTGACCCAGTACACCGTCCCACGGGATGAGTTCCTGAAAAACACCCTCACCCTCAAGCCCGGCATGGTCTACAACCGCGAAGCTCTCATCGGGCGGCTGTTCGCCGCCGGGTATGTGCGCCGCAGTCAGGTGGACGGCCCCGGTCAGTTCAGTGTGCGCGGCGACATCGTGGACATCTACGCACCGGATATGCACCAGCCCGCCCGTGTGGAATATTGGGATAACGAGATCGACTCCATCGCCTCCTTTGACCTGCTGACCCAGCGGCGGGACGGCGCACTGGAAAAGATCCACCTTTCCCCCGCCCGCGAGGTGCTGTTCGGCAGCACCGCCGACACCGCTGAAGCACTGCGCGCAGTGCAGAAGAAGGCACGCGGCAAGCGGCGCACCGCGCTGGAGACCGCGATGCAGGCCGATCTGGAACAGATAGATTCCGGTCTGATGCCCGAAGCGATGGACAAGTACTACGGCATCCGGTACGAGACCCCCGCCACCCTGCTGGATCACCTGACCGACCCCATCCTCATTCTGGACGAGGTGGGCGGCATCCGGGATGCACAAAAGGCGACCGAATACCGCCGCGGCGAGGAGCTGACCGGGCTTTTGGAGGAAGGAGTCCTCTGCCCCGGGTTGGATGTGCTCTACCAGACGATGGAAGACCTCGCCTTTGCGGCGCAGAAGCGCAGCAGCCTTCTGTGCGAGAACTTCCTGCGCGGGATGAACGAGTTCAAGCTCAAGGATCTGGTCAATGTGGAAGCCTTTGCCGCTCCCAACTGGAACGGCGATCTTGCATCCCTGCTGGAAGACCTTGACCCGCTCATCCGTCAGGGGTACGCCATCGCGCTGTTTGCGGGCACCCCCAAGGGTGCCGCCGCACTGACCCGCGACCTTGCCGACAAGGGCTATGCCGTCAGCATGAGCCGGGATGTGCGCCCCGCAAAGGGCATCGTACAGGTGCTGCCGGGGCACCTGACCGCCGGGTGCACCTTCCCCTTTGCACACGCGGCAGTTCTGTCCTCCCGCCGGCACGGTCTGGACGAAGCAGCCGAAGCCAAAAAGCGCAAAAAGAACAAAAACGCTCTGTCCAGCCTGTCCGACATCAAGCCCGGTGATTATGTGGTGCACCAGAGCCACGGCATCGGTATGTATGCCGGTATCCAGCGGCTGGAGCTGCAGGGCGCGACCAAGGACTATTTAAAGGTACAGTACTCCGGCTCGGATGTGCTGTATGTCCCGGTCACCCAGCTGGATCTGCTCAGCCGCTACACCGCCCCCGGCGATGAAGAAAAGGTCAAGCTCGCCAAGCTGGGCGGTGCCGAGTGGCAGCGCACCCGCGCCAAGGTCAAAAAAGCGACCGAAGATATGGCGCAGGAGCTGATCGAGCTGTACGCCCGCCGCCGTCAGGCACACGGCTATGCCTTCCCGCCGGACGGCGACTGGCAGCGGGACTTTGAGACCCGCTTCGACTACGACGAAACGGACGACCAGCTCAACGCCACCGCCGAGATCAAACAGGATATGGAAAAGCCTTACCCGATGGACCGCCTTTTGTGCGGCGACGTTGGCGTAGGCAAGACCGAAGTAGCACTGCGCGCCGCGTTCAAATGCGTGATGGGCGGCAAGCAGTGCGCCATCCTCGCTCCCACCACCCTGCTGGCGTGGCAGCACTACAACACCCTGATCTCCCGCATGGAAGCGTTCCCGGTGCGCATCGAGATGCTTTCCCGCTTCCGCAACGCCAAACAGCAAAAGGAGACTTTGCGCGGGATGCAGTCCGGCAGCGTGGATATCGTGGTGGGCACCCACCGGCTGCTCTCCAAGGACATCCGCTTCAAGGAGCTGGGTCTGGTCATCATCGACGAGGAGCAGCGCTTCGGAGTCAAGCACAAGGAAAAGCTGAAGGAAAACTTCATCGGGGTGGATATGCTCACCTTGTCGGCGACCCCCATCCCCCGCACCCTGAACATGGCAATGAGCGGCATCCGCGATCTTTCCACCATCGAGCAGCCGCCCATCGAGCGCCAGCCGGTGGAGACCTTCGTGCTGGAGTACAACGATGTGATCCTTGCCGAAGCGATGAAGAAGGAGCTGGCGCGCGGCGGGCAGGTCTACTACCTGCACAACCGGGTGGACAACATCGAAGCCACTGCCGCTCATGTCAGCAAGCTGGTGCCCGGCGCGCGGGTGGGCATCGCCCACGGCAAGATGACCGAGGAGGAGCTGAACCCCGTCTGGCAGCACCTGATCAACGGCGAGATCGACATTCTTGTCTGTACCACCCTCATCGAGACCGGCATCGACGTGCGCAACTGCAACACCCTCGTCATTGAGGATGCCGACCGGATGGGTCTGGCGCAGCTGTACCAGATCC
>CAZUDU010000177.1:0-3337 GCA_964619455.1 uncultured Faecalibacterium sp. | reverse complement strand
AGACCGCTGGGCAGCACCAGCTTGCGGCTGGTGGGGTCGAGGGTGGCAAACAGCATGTCGGCTTCCACAACGCTGGGACCGCACAGTGCATTCATCAGGCTGGACTTGCCCACGTTCGTGTAACCCACAAGGCTCACCACCGGCATGCCGGTCTTGGCGCGTGCCTTGCGGCTCTCGCCGCGGTGCTTTTCCATCTCTGCCAGGCGCTCTGCGAGTGCATCGATGCGGGCGTGGACATGGCGTCGGTCCATTTCCAGCTTGGTCTCGCCGGCACCACGGCGGGCACCGCCGCCGCCGCCACCGCCGCCGCCCTGACGGCTCAGCGCTTCGCCCATGCCCTGCAGGCGGGGCAGACGGTAGCGCAGCATGGCAAGCTCGGTCTGCAATTTGCCCTCGTTGGTCAGCGCACGGCTGCGGAAGATCTCCAAGATCAGCATGGTGCGGTCGATGACCTCCAGCCCGCCCAGTGCGTTCGAGATGTTGCGGATCTGGCTGCCGGTCAGCTCGCCGTCGAATACGGCGCACTCTGCCCCCAGCGTCTCAGCAGCAAGGCTGGCTTCTTCCAGTTTGCCCTTGCCCAGCACGATGCCGGTCTCCGGGGTCTGGCGTTTCTGGGTCACCTGCCCCACAGCTTCCATGTGATTGGCTTCGCACAGAGCAGCAAGCTCTGCAAGGCTGCGTTCGCAGTCCCACAAGCCCTGATCCAGCGCCAGCAGGATCACCTTCGTGGGAGGGGTCTCCACTAAAATATCGTAAAGTTCGCTCAAAATAGGATCCTTTCTTATAATAATAAACGGATTTGTTGGATGGGGCGGACTCCCCCGGTGAGGGAGGCTTTTGGTGATGCGTAAGGTTTCCTCTTTGTTCTTGCCTCTCTCTTTGGGAGAGGGGGCAAAACTATCAGGTTTTGACGGCGAGGCCGTGGTTCGAGGTCAGCCTGCTCGCCCTCTCTGCCGCTGATGCGGCAGTTCCCCCAAAGGGAAGCCAAGAAGTATGACCGAGAGCGTTCCCGAGACCACCAGGGTCATTCGGAATGCTGATACCGTTCCCTCGTCAGGCAGTATGCCCGGCAGGGCACGGCGGTGCCGTCAAATTTGTGGTAGATGGTATCGTGGTCGTAGACAAAGCCTGCCTTTTCCATCACCCGGCCGCTGGCGGGGTTTTCCACCGCATGGCAGCAGGCGAGCCACGGGCTGTCGGTCCGGGTGAACCAGAACCCGACCACCGCGCGCAGCGCTTCGGTCGTGTAGCCCTTGTTCCACCAGCGCCTGCCGATGCAATAACCCGGTTCCCAGATGCCTCCGTCAAGCTCCATGCCATGCCACGCAGTTTTTTGCTGCGGCTCGCCCAACAGCGAATCATACAGGCTGATGGAGCCGATGACCTGCCCGCTTGCCTTTTCTGCGATCGCCCACTGGTAGTAGTCGGGGTTCGGGTAGAGCGTTTCCCATGCGGCGAGCAGCGCAAAGGTCTCGTCCGCATTCCGGTGCGGCTCCCAGCGCAGATACCGGGTCACTTCCGGGTCGAATGCCCAGTTTTCATACATCATCCCGGCATCCTGCGCAAGCAGTCTGCGCAGCAAAAGACGCTCGGTCTCGATCGGCTGTGTGCCGGCATGGCGCATGATAAACTCCTTCTTTCTTTATAAAGTATGCCTAGGATAGCACAAAATCAGCCCCTGCGCAAGACGAACGAAGAAAAACGCTTGACCGGGAACGCATTCTGCATTAAACTGAAAACCAAGTGTTTTTAAGAGGGAGAAGGGATAGATCTATGAAGGATGTGCGAAAGCTCTTGGAGCAACGGCCGCTGCTGTTCGATGGCGGCATGGGTACCTATTATAAGACTGCACCCGGTCAGGAGTGCGAGCAGGCGAACCAGACCGACCCGGCGGGCGTGCTTGCCGTCCACCGGGAATATCTTTCCGCCGGTGCGGATGCCATCAAGACCAATACCTTTGGTCTGCCCCGCATGGCGGCGGCAAATACACCCGGCTGGCAGTCGCTGGCACAGGCGGGCTGGGCGCTGGCACAGCAGGCAGCGCAGGAACGGGATGCGGCGGTGTTTGCAGATCTGGGTCCTGCGCCGGAGACCGAAAGCTGCCCGGCAGCGCAGGTCTACACCGAGGTGGCGCTGGAGTTTGCCCGGCTGGGGGCAAAGAACTTTCTGTTCGAGACCCTCAGCACCGACAGCGGTGTGCTGGAGGCGATCGCGTCCATCCGCCGTCAGGTGCCGGATGCCTTTGTGATGGTGTCCTTTGCCGCTTTGCCGGACGGCTATACCCGCGAGGGTGTACATGTCCGGGAGCTGGTGCGGCGGGCTGCTGCCAGCGGTGTCGTGGATGCAGTGGGTCTGAACTGTGTTTCCGCCCCCGGCGCGATGCGGGATATGGTGCGCCAGCTCATGCCCTGTGCGGTGCCGCTTTCGGTCATGCCCAATGCGGGTTACCCGGTGGTCACCCGCACGCGGGTGCTGTATCAGGGCAAGCCGGAGTATTTCGCCGCCGAGCAGAAAAAGCTGGCGGAGACCGGGGTGCGCATCCTCGGCGGCTGCTGCGGCACGACCCCGGCGCACATCGCCGCCCTGCGTGCGGAGCTGGACGCGCTGCCGCAGGGGGAAAAACTTGCTCCGGCGGCGCAGTTTTCCACTGCGGAGCAAAAAATGGTGGAAAAAGATGATCCCTTCCTGCGCAAGCTGAGTGCCGGACAGAAGGTCATCGCGGTAGAGCTGGACTCCCCCAAGGTCGCAGACCTGACCGGGTATCTGGAAGGTGCACGCCGGTTGCAGGCGGCAGGTGCGGATGCGCTGACGGTTGCCGACTGCCCCATTGCCCGGGCACGGATGGATTCCTCGCTGGTGGCCTGCCGGGTGCACCGGGAGCTTGGGCTGACCGTGATCCCTCACATGACCTGCCGGGACCGCAACCTCAACGCCACCAAGGCGCTGCTGCTGGGGCTGTACGCCGAAGGAGTGCGGGAGGTGCTGGCGATCACCGGTGACCCCATCCCCTCTGCCGAGCGGGACGAGGTCAAGAGCGTGTATCAGTTCCACTCCCGCAAGCTGGCGCAGTTCATCATCTCACTGGCAGGCGAAGACCGGGAGATGCCCAGCCCCCTGACTGTGTTCGGTGCGCTCAACCTCAACGCCCGCAACTTTGATGTGGAGCTGCGCCGTGCGGCAGAAAAGTTGGACAACGGCATGACCGGCTTCCTCACCCAGCCGGTGCTCTCGGCACAGGCGGTGGAGAACCTCCGCCTTGCCCGGCAGACGCTGGGCAGCAGGGCCAGGATCCTGGCGGGCATTATGCCGGTGGTCAGCCAGCGCAATGCCATCTTTA
>CAZUDU010000176.1:1608-3344 GCA_964619455.1 uncultured Faecalibacterium sp. | reverse complement strand
TTTTTGCTCATTATCATTCACCTTCCATAATGGAACCTCTATTCCCGGCTCTCCCTTTGGGAGAGCTGCAAGCAACTCAGCCAGCGGCTGATTGCGCAGCTGAGAGGGTGCCCTCTTAATGATGGAACAGCCGCAGACCGCAGAATGCCATTGCGATGCCGTACTTGTTGCAGGTATCGATGACCTGCTGATCGCGGATGGAGCCGCCCGGCTGCACGATGGCGGTCACGCCGGAGCGGCGGGCGCGCTCGATGTTATCCCCGAAGGGGAAGAACGCATCCGAGCCGAGGCACACACCGGTGACCTTGGCAAGATACGCCTTCTTTTCCTCTGCGGTCAAAGGTTCGGGCTGGCGGGTAAACGTCTCTGCCCAGACATCATCACCGATGACATCCTCGGGGGTATCGCCGATGTAAACATCGATGGCGTTGTCGCGGTTGGGCTTTGCCACATCGTCGCGGAAGGGCAGATCCAGCACCTTGTCCATGTGGCGCAGCTGCCAGTTGTCCGCCTTCTGACCCGCCAGACGAGTGCAGTGGATACGGCTCTGCTGGCCTGCACCCACGCCGATGGTCTGACCGCCTGCGGTGTAGCAGACACTGTTGGACTGGGTATATTTCAGGGTGATGAGGGCAATGATCAGATCCCGCTTCTGCTCCTCGGTCACGGTCTTGTTGTCGGTGACGAAGTTCTGGAGCATGGTCTCGGCATTGATCTCCAGCTCGTTGCGGCCCTGTTCAAAGGTGATGCCGTACACCTGCTTGTGCTCGATGGGCGCGGGCTTGTAGTCCGGGTCGATGGCGACCACGTTGTAGTTGCCCTTCTTTTTGCTGGAGAGGATGGCCAGCGCCTCCGGCTCGTAGCCCGGGGCAATGATGCCGTCCGACACCTCATGCTGGATGAGCTTTGCGGTGGGCACATCGCAGACATCCGACAGGGCGATCCAGTCGCCAAAGGAGGACATCCGGTCTGCGCCGCGGGCACGGGCGTAGGCACACGCCAGCTCAGACAGCTCTGCGTCCGGGGCGATGTGGTACATCCGGCGCTCGGTCTCGGTCAGGGGCAGACCCAAGGCTGCACCTGCCGGAGAAACATGCTTGAAGGATGCCGCTGCGGGCAGGCCGCAGGCGGTCTTCAGCTCCTTGACCAGCTGGATGGAGTTGAGCGCATCCAGAAAGTTGATGTAGCCGGGCTTGCCGTTCAGAACGGTAACGGGCAGCTCCGAGCCATCTTCCATATAAATGCGGCTGGGCTTCTGGTTAGGGTTGCAGCCGTACTTCAAAGCCAGTTCGTTCATCCTTGCTTCCTCCTTATTCCTCGTCCGGTGCGTTGAGTGCTTCCAGCTCCTCGGGCAGCAGGTCCGGTTCTTCAGGATCGTCCAGATCGCTGTAAACAGCCTCGTACTTATTAAAAATCATATCGCCGCTCTCGCCGGTATCCAGGTCGATGACACGGGCAAACAGGCTCACCTTGTTGTCCGTGTTCAGGCTCTGCCACAGCCCCTGTGCGAATGCGCCCACGGTGCGGGGGCAGTCAAAACGAAGCGGTTCGCCCTCAAAGCTGGGGATGGGGCTGCCGTTGTGCTTATAGGTGCTGATGAAGTGACCCTCGCCTGCGACCGGCTGGGGGTAATCGAAGAAATAGCGCTGGACGCTCTCGCCGTTGCCGTCGGCAGACTTGAGGATGCTCATCTGGTAGCTGCCGTCCTCATAGACCACCGCCGAGATGCGGGGGGT
>CAZUDU010000176.1:0-1508 GCA_964619455.1 uncultured Faecalibacterium sp. | reverse complement strand
TCCTCATTCACGAAGTGGACGGTCGCACCGGTCACCTTGCAGCCCCGCGCCAGCGCCGCTTCGTGGGGGCGCAGCCCGTACATGCCCGGCCCGCAGAAGGACGGGATCAGTGCCGGGTGGACGTTGAGGATGCGGCGGGGGTACGCTGCCACCACCTTTTCGCCCAGCACGGACAGAAAGCCTGCCAGCACCACAAGGTCGATGCCGTGAGTTTTCAACATTTCCAGCAGCGCATCGTCGAATTCTTCGCTGGTGGCATAGTCCTTGCGGCGCACCACGCAGCCTTCCACCCCTGCCTTGGCGGCACGCTCCAGCGCATAGACACCGGGTTTGGACGCCACTACCAGCGTGATCTTTCCGTTGGGGTTCTCGCCGCGGGCCTCACTGTCCAGCAGCGCCTGCAGGTTGGTGCCGCCGCCGGAGACTAAAACTGCGATCTTCAGCACAGCTCCACACCCTCGCCTTCTGCGATGACGCCCAGGCGGTATGCCTCCGGCTCACCGTTTGCGTGCAGGATCTCCAGTGCCTTATCGGCCTGATCTGCCGGGACGGTCAGCACCATGCCAACGCCCATATTGAAGGTATTGAACATATCGTGCTCCGAGATATTGCCCACCTTCTGCATCAGCTCGAACAGCGCCGGGGTGCGCACATCGCTCTTGCAGATGCGGGCGCAGCAGCCGTCCTTCAGGCTGCGGGGGATATTCTCGTAGAAGCCGCCGCCGGTGATGTGGGAGATGCCGTTGACCTGCACCTCCTCCAGCACCTTCAGCACCGGCTTGACGTAGATCTTGGTGGGAGCCAGCAGTGCTTCGCCCAGCGTCTTGCCGCCCAGCTCTGCGGGGGTGGTGAACAGCACATCCGGGTCCGCATCGATGTTGAAGATCTTGCGCACCAGCGAGAAGCCGTTGGAGTGGATGCCGGTAGAGGGCAGCGCAAGGATGACATCCCCGGGAGCCATTTTATCGTTGTTCAGGATCTTTTCCTTATCGACCACGCCGACGGTAAAGCCGGCCAGATCGTACTCGTCCGCAGGCATCATGCCCGGGTGCTCGGCGGTCTCGCCGCCGACCAGTGCACAGCCCGCCTGCACGCAGCCTTCCGCCACGCCCTTGACGATCTCTGCGATCTTCTCCGGCACGTTGCGCCCGCAGGCGATGTAGTCCAGGAAGACCAGCGGCTTTGCACCGGCGCAGATGACATCATTGACACACATGGCCACGCAGTCGATGCCGATGGTGTCGTGCTTGTCCATGATCATGGCAGCCTTGAGCTTGGTGCCCACGCCGTCGGTGCCGGAGATCAGCACCGGGTGCTGATAGCCGGTGCAGTCCAGCTCAAACAGACCGCCAAAGCCGCCCAAGCCGCCAATACAGCCTTCGGTCATGGTGCGGGCAACATACTGCTTCATCAGTTCTACCGAACGGTAGCCGGCGGTGATATCCACGCCTGCTGCTGCGTAGCTTTCAGAATAGCTCTTTTCCATCTTGTTACTCTCCTAACTTTTT
>CAZUDU010000175.1:1787-3349 GCA_964619455.1 uncultured Faecalibacterium sp. | reverse complement strand
TCGAGAAGCTGCTTCATAGAAACGACTGCCATAGTAAAATTACCTCCAAATATTGTTTTGCCTCCGCACACCGTGATCCCACACCGTATCGGACGGTTCGGGACTGCCCTCCACCCTTAACGGGCACAAAAGGGCATAGTGATGCGTGTGTAATGCTTTGTAATAATAGCACAAAAACTGAACGGATGCAAGAGCTTTTCTCCGTTTTTTCCAAAAAGATCCCGGTTTTTTCTCACATTTGTCCAAACAGGCTCTTCCGTCCGGTCAAAGTCCCAGCTTTGCGCGCAGTTTCTGCCACAGATCCTGTGTCTTCGCCGGTTCTGGCGGCTGAACCGCCGTGTGGACCAGCACGGCATCTGCACCGATGGTCTCGATCTCCTGCCAGGGAATGGTCAGCGTCTCTTCCCTGCCAAGCAGCCCGAACAGCTTTGGCCTGCCCAGCAGGATCAGGTTTTCGAGCTGAGCCGTCACCGGGTCAAAGGTCAGATCATCCGCCTTGCCAAGGCAGACCCCCTGCTCCATCTGGACGATCTCTTTTTCACATAGCTGCCGTATCGTCACAAAGCTCCCTCCTTCCTCCGTTTATTTTACGCTGGCAAAGCACCTTCTATGCAGAAAAGAGTGGAAACTGCCGCCCGGGTTGTGTTATACTGGACAAAATGATTCTACTTCACAAAGCGGGGGTTTTTATATGTATAAGAGCATCGTGTTTGATCTGGGCGGTGTCATGATCGACTTCGACCCCAGAAGTTATCTGGTCGATCGCATCTGCAACGCTAAAATGGAAGAAACGGTCTACGAACTGACCTTTGGCAGTGAGGAATGGCAGCTGCTGGATGCCGGACGGATCTCCCGGTCGGAGGGCAACGCACGGATGATGCAAAACGCGCGTACCGCCGGGTGCGCGTTTGAGGTGCAGGGCGTGCTGGATGACTGGACGAGCATCCTGCGCCCGCGCCTGCGGATGCGGGAGCTTGTGCGCCGGCTCAAGAGCCACGGCTACTGTGTTTATTACCTGAGCAATATGCCGCAGGACGTTCTGGAGCTGCTCCGGGCGCGCGGCGTGCTGGAGCCGTTTGATGGCGGCGTTGCTTCGTGCGAGGTTCAGATCAACAAGCCCGACACCGGCATCTATCAGGCATTTCTGGAGAAATACCACCTGAAAGCCAAGGAATGTGTTTTCATTGATGATCGTCAGGAGAATGTTCAGACAGCCTTCTCACTCGGCTTTGCCGGCATCCAGATGAAGGAGAGCGTCGGCACGCTGGTGCGCAGCCTTGCCACCTGCGGCATCACCCTGCGCGGATAAAAAGAAAGACCGTTTCTGTCAAAGCAGCCTTTGGCAGAAGCGGTCTTTTTGCGTTTCAGAGCTTACTTTTTCTCGTAGCTCTGGCAGTAGTGGGGGTTCTCGACCTGCTTGGAATTGCAGGAACACTGCTCCGTCACTTTGATCTGGGGCAGTTCGCATTTGCAGCCGCCCACGTTGTGAGCACAAGCGCAAACGTCGCAGGTAACGCCGATGTTTTCCATGTTTTATCACCTCTCTTGCTCGTAGGATGCCC
>CAZUDU010000175.1:0-1687 GCA_964619455.1 uncultured Faecalibacterium sp. | reverse complement strand
AACATCGGCTCGAACTCGCTCTCCTCCAGCTGCTCAGCGCCCATTGCCGGGCAGCCGAATGCAACAACATCAAACTCGCCCAGCTTTGCCGGGGTCATCTCTGTGCAGGAAAGGATGCTGCCCGCCGCACCTGCACCCTCTGCGATGTAGTTTGCCATAGTCTCGGTGTTGCCGGTTGCGCTCCAGAATACGATTGCTATCTTGCTCATAAGGATCGACCTCTTTCTTTTTATATGGTTAGCTTATTCTAACTTCCAATTCTATAAAAATGCGCCAAGCAGATGCTCAACGCATTTTCGCAGTTAGTTTTTTCTAACCATGAACAGGATACCATACTTTTCCGCTTCTGTCAAGCGTTCAGTGCGACCCAATCGAAAAAATCAAAAGAAACGCTCCATAGAGCAGCGGCTGATGCAGCAGGTAGATCACCAGCGAGTTGCGCCCCAGCCAGCCCAGCGGCGCACAGACCGAGCGGCGCAGCGGCTCCATCCGCCTGCGCCCGATGACCCGATGCAGAAACCAGCCCGCCCAGAACAAAAACAGCCACGGCAGAAGCGGGAAATAATCAGTGGAATAGAACCACCACGGTATAAAGCCAAAATACGCCGTGAAATAGTTGGCATACAGAGCTTCCGGCAGAGCGACCTGCAAGCTCCCTACCCCCAGATAGCCCGAAGAGATCGGGTAGCAGACCGCAAACAGCACAAGGCTTGCCGCCAGCCCCCACCCTGCCGGGATCTTCTCCAGCAAGGGTCTGCACAGCGCTGTCAGCAGCATGGCAGAGCCAAGGAAGGTCAGCACCCCGAACACCACGCGGTCGGCGGGCATAAAGATCAGCGTCACCGCCGTGACCAGCGCACCGCTGCCGAACACCACCCAGCCCCGGCGGAAGGTGTGCCGCCCGAACGGGACGCAGAAACCGGAAAGCAGGATGAACACCGAGCAGATGCAGAACTGCCACAGCCGCCCTTGCCATTCAAAATACCAATCCGCCTGCACGCCAAACAGAAAGATCAGATCCCACAGAGCGTGATACGCGATCATGTTGATAAGATCCAGCCCACGCAGCTCATCCAAAAGCGCATAGCGCCCCGCCGGGCGGATCGGTTTGTTGTTTGTCATCATTCTATCCCCTCTGGTTTTGTTTTATTCAGTATAAAACGCGTGGGAATGCGTGTCAAGGCATCACAAAAACCCCGCTGTACAGCATACGCCATACAGCGGGGGTTTTTAGATGATCGGTAGGCTCCGAAATCTTAGATCTCGTTCTTGAAGTAGCGCTTCAGCAGACCTTCCAGAGCACGGCCGTGGCGAGCCTCGTCGCGGGCCATCTCATGGACAGTATCATGGATCGCGTCCAGACCGTTCTTCTTTGCGACGGTAGCCAGATCCACCTTGCCAGCGGTTGCGCCGTACTCGCAGTCAACACGCCAAGCCAGATTCTTCTTGGTGGATGCGGTCATGTTGGGCTCCAGATCGCTGCCCAGCAGCTCTGCGAACTTTGCTGCGTGCTCAGCTTCCTCGTAGGCAGCCTTCTCCCAGTACAGACCGATCTCAGGGTAGCCCTCGCGGTGAGCGATGCGAGCCATGCACAGGTACATGCCAACCTCAGAGCACTCGCCCTGGAAGTTTGCCATCAGCTGGTCGAAGATGAACTTCTTGTCTTCCTCGGAGATGTCGGGGTTGT
>CAZUDU010000174.1:0-3356 GCA_964619455.1 uncultured Faecalibacterium sp. | reverse complement strand
AGCTTTACTTCCAGCTTTGACGAGGACGAAATGGAGGGTGTTACCTGATGAAAACGAAACATCTCCGTTTGATGCAGCGTGCCTATGTCGTGCTGTTCTTCTGCTTCATGTATCTGCCCATCGCGTACATGATCGTATTCAGTTTCAATCAGAGCAAGGGCTATGCGCTCTTCACTGGCTTTACTCTCAAGTGGTACCGCAGCCTGTTCACCAACTCCTCCATCCTGAAAGCCCTCGGCATCTCGCTGGAGGTGGCGCTGATCTCCTCGGTCATCGCTACGGTGCTGGGAACAGCAGCCTCGCTGGGTATTGCTGCTATGGGGCGCAAGAGCCGGCTGCTGGTGACCAATATCACCAATATCCCCATCGTCAACCCGGAGATCATCACCGGCGTTTCGCTGATGCTGCTGTTTGTGGCATACCAGAAATTTGCATCCGGTGTCTCCTGGCTGCCGGATAACATCATGGGCTTTCCCACGCTGCTGATCGCACATATCGCATTCTGTGTGCCGTATGTCATCTTCAACGTCAGCCCCAAGCTCAAGCAGATGGATATCCGCCTGTACGAGGCGGCGCTGGATCTGGGTTGTGACCCCAGGCAGGCGTTCTTCAAGGTCGTCCTGCCGGAGATCAGCCCGGCGATCATCTCGGCGTTCCTGATCTGCCTGACCTATTCCATCGATGATTTCATGATCTCCTACTTCTGCTGCGGCACGGTGGAGACCCTGCCCATCGCCATCTACTCCATGACCCGTAAAAAGGTCAGCCCGGAGATCTACGCACTGTCCACCATCATGTTCGTGGCGATCCTTGCGATCATCCTGACCTCGAACGCGGTGGAGAGCCGGAACTATCGCCGGGATCAGCGAGCACTGAGAGGAGAGATGGGCAAATGAAACGTTTTGCAGCAATGCTTCTGACCCTGGTGCTGGCGCTTGCCTGTGCAGCTCCTGCCTTTGCAGCCCAGACCATCGAGGTCAACGAGGAGATCTCGGTCTCTGCCGATTACGACTGGACCCGTTTCAAGGGCAAGAACATCACCCTCAACGTCTACAACTGGGGCGAGTTCATCTCCAATGGCTCGGACGAAAGTGTGGATGTGGTGGCTGCGTTTGAAAAGCTCACCGGCATTAAGGTGAACTACACCACCTTCGACGCCAATGAATCAATGTACGCCAAGCTCAAGTCCGGCGCGGCAAGCTATGATGTTATCGTGCCGTCTGACTACATGGTGGCAAAGATGATCGCAGAAGGGATGCTCATGCCCCTCAACTACGAGAACATCCCCAACTTCCAGAACATCGACGAGGAATACCGCAACCCGGATTATGACCCGGAGAATGCCTATGTGGTGCCGTATATGTTCTGCACCACCGGTATCATCTATAACCAGTCCATGGTGCAGACGGCTCCTGCCTGCTGGGCGGATCTGTGGAACGAGGAATACGCAGATAATATTCTGATGTTCAACAACAGCCGTGACGCCTACTCCATCGCGGCGCTCAAACTCGGCTACGGCATCAACCCCCAGTCCACCGAGGACGTGGATACGGTGGTGACGGAGCTGAAGGCACAGAAGCCGCTGGTTCAGGCTTATGTTATGGACGAGATCTTCGACAAGATGATCGGCAGCGAGGCGGCAGTCGGTGTCTATTACTCCGGCGATGCCATTACCATGATCCACGACAATCCCGATCTGGTATGGGTCTTCCCGGAAGAGGGCAGTGTGATGTCCATGGATAACATGGTCATCCCGGCAACCTGCACGCAGCAGGAGGCCGCCGAGATGTTCATCAACTTCATGTGCGAGCCGGACGTTGGTCTGGCGAATGCGGAGTACATCGGCTATACCACTCCCATGCATGCCGTCTGGGAGATGCTGGATGATGAACTGAAGTACAGCGAGATCGCCTATCCTTCGGACGAGATTAAGGCAAAACAGCACGTTTTTACCGCGTTGAGCGATGAGGTCAACAGCGAGCTGGACGTGAAGTGGAGCGAGATGAAGAGCTACGAAGAGGGCGGCAGCGCCTATCTGTTCCTGCTGCTGCTGGCAGCCATGGTGGCGCTGGCGTGCTTCAATATCTGGCGCAAGGTGCGCAGAAAGACCCGCAATATGTACTAAGCACAGCAGGCTGCACCATACAATGGTTGCAGCCTGTTTTTGTATCGAAAGGGGAACCTATGGAACCGTTTTTTTATGAATTGGATGTTCAGGTGGACAACACCGATGCTGACTTCCGCAGCCTTCTCAAGCCTGCGGCACTTTTGCGCTATGTAGAGAGCGTCTCCACTGCACATGCGCGCGCATTCGGCATGACCAATGAGTTCCTGCATGAGCAGGGTGCGGCGTTCTTTATCGGCAAGCAGGCGCTCCGATACTTCCGTGTGCCGCGCAGTGTGGAAAAGCTGCATCTGGTCACCCGCACCGAAGGCATCTATCATGGCACGATCAAGCGCATCACCACCGTGACAGATGCAGCGGGGGAGGCGGTTGCCCTTGTGGACAGCCGCTGGATCATCGCTGATCTGAACACAGGACACCTGCGCCGCGAGCCGGGCTGGGTCGTGGAGGGCTTCTGGAACGACAAGGTGGAAGGGGAACTTCCGCTCAGGATGCACAAGACCAAGGAGCTGACCCCGGCGGGAGAGTGGCGCGCAAACTATTCTCAGTGCGATCTGAACGGGCATATCAACAACACGGTCTATCTGGACATTGCGTGCGATGTGCTGCCGCTGGAGGTCGTGCAGAACGCCCCGGTGCGGTTTGCGGCGGTCAATTACCACCGCGAAGTTCCGATGGGACAGCGGATGCAGCTGTTCTATGCGCCCTCTGCGCAGGGGTGGTATGTTGTGGGCAAGCGTGAGGAACACACAGCATTTGAGTGCTATCTGGAGTTCGGAGAACTGGACGGAAAAAACTGAAAATAAAATTACAAAAAAATTACAAAAAACTATTGCAAAATGATTCCAAAAGAGTTACAATACAGTTACAGCAAGGGAACAACATCCGCCTGCTGAGTGTGAGATCTTTTTCTTCTTTTCTTCTTCTTCTTTTTCTTATGGGATATCGGGCACAGGCTCTCCTCCTCCGACTGGCCTCCAGTTGTGAACCGTGTGCCGCACAGGCGATGTCCCGCTTCGTGTGCAAAAAAGCCCGTCTGAAACCAGACGGGCTTTTTTGTGTCCCGAAAAACGGACAACAGGGAACGATTTTCCTGCACAAAGTACGACCTTTTTGGACTTTGATAGGCATTTTGCCTGTTTTTATGCAAGCCTGTTTTGGAAAGTTTGGTGCTGTGAGGGTTTGTATTCTGCGGGGGTTTCTGGTATAGTATATACAATCAAATTAGGTG
>CAZUDU010000173.1:0-3383 GCA_964619455.1 uncultured Faecalibacterium sp. | reverse complement strand
ACGAATGCGGACATAACAGCTGGGAGACTATTTATACAGTGGAACGTACCTGTGAAAATGACGGCTACGATTACTGCAAGTGTACCTATAAGAAGTGGCCGTGGTCTTCGGCGTGTAGTGGCAGAAAAAGGATGAATGTTCAGAAAGCGCGTGGGCATGACATGGATGATGGAACGCCGACTCTGTCATTCCCCTGTCTGGATGACAGGATCATCTACAAATGCAAGTATGACGATTGTGATCATACGGAGACGACGGTCGTAAACCAAGCAACGGCAGAGCACACTCCCGGCATCTGGCAGGATCAGGACAAGCCCGGCTGCTGCGAGCAGGAGTTCACAACGAACTGCACGGTCTGCAGCACGGCACTGACCAAGAAATACCCGGCGATTCGGGGGCACAAATTCTCGCAGGTGGATTCCCGTTGGGAAGGCGGTATTTTCGATCTTGAGCATGTGGTGGATTTCGTCTGTGATTACTGCGGTGAGACAAAGTCTGTAACCGGTACGCAAGATAAGACTACGGTGGATCTTGTTGAGCTGGGCGCGGTGAGTCTGTCAAACGAGGCGACCGAGATCATCCAGAGAATCTTGAATAAGACGATGACGGATATCAACAATGCTGAAACCAGAGAGCAGGCGATCGAGGCACTGGAAGGTCTTCACGGAACGTTGGTCGAAGAGCTTAAAAAGGCAGGAAAGGTCACGATCGGGAGTTATACGATCGGGATCAATGATAGCATTGCAGAATCGCTGCTGGAAAGCCTTGGGATCACTGCGGTGCTGGAGCAGGTGACGGAAGGCGCGGACGAGAGTTTTCTGTCCAAGGAAAGTCTGCAGGCAAGCGTTTCCAAGGTCGTGGAAACGATCATTAGCGAGGATGGCACGGCAGTTACCAAGGAATGCCTCCACGACGTGCTGTTCAGTGAGCTGTTTGGGCTGATCGGCAGAGATGACCTTGCCCCGAAGTATGATACGGCGACCGACAAGCTGATCCTCCAGTTGGCGCAGACGGCTGCGGCAGATGATGCCAACTGGGATGAACTGACCAGAAGCCTGATCGATGACCTGCTGAACGAAGCACTCAAGGAACTGCGGAGCGACAAGACCGTGGATTCGGTCGGAAGCGCGGTTTCGGACGCTCTCAAAAAGGCGCTTCCGGAAACTCTGGGACTGCTGTGGTTTAGCGATACGATGGGCGGTGTTGCTTCGGAAGTGTACAAGGCGTGCCTGAGCTATACGGAGTTCGACGCGCTGTTCAATGAGGTGGGCGATATCGTTCGCAATCAGCTTGTCAACGACCCTGCCTTTATGAAGGAAGTGCGTGCCATCGTGGAGAAGGCGGCAGAACACGCCAAGGAAGGCGTGGACATGGGCTGGTCGGAAGAGAAGATCTACGCCAACCTCCGCAGCGATCTGAGCGGCGTGAGCGACCTTGTGAGCCGTCAGGTCGCAAGCCTTGGCACCGATGCGTCCGATTTTGCAGAGGACAAGATCCTCTCGACCGTCCAGAAATATCTGCCAAACAACCGGCTGGGGCAGTGGCTCGGCAATACGCTGGGCAGCACTGCCAAGGATCTGGTCGGCGATCTGATCGAAAAGGAAAGCGGCTCCATCGTTGATACCATCAACTCTTACATCCGGTACTTTACCTGCCCTGCACACGACTGGCAGAGCGTTGTGGTTGAGGAAGCCACCTGCACTAAGCCGGAACGGTCTTCCAGCTACTGTACCCTGTGCGGATGGAAGAAGAGCGACAAGACTGAGACCTCCGGCGCGCTGGGGCATGATGTGGTGACGGATGCCGCCGTTGGACCTACCCAGATTGCAAGCGGACGGACCGCTGGCTCGCACTGTGCACGCTGCGGTGAGGTGTTCGTGAACCCGCAGAGCATCCCGATGCTGGATCCGGATATCTATGCGGAGTCTGAATATCACCGGGCCATCACCGAAGCGGACGCAGCCGCTCTCGGGTATGCGTCGCTGGCAGAGCTGAATGCGGCGCTGGATGAAGCGGTGCGCGCGGCTGGATTTGACCCCGCCAACAGCATCCGCTTTACCGCACAGGTGGACAGCAGCATCGGCATCCTGCCCAACGACCGTTTCCCGGTCGATGGCACCGAAGTCCTGCTGCCGACCCCGGCTGATGCAAAGGAATACTATGCAGTGCAGGTGTTCACGGCAGATGTGCAGAACACCAACTTCCACCCTGCAGGTGATTTCATGAGCACCCGCGTCAAGAAGTATTCGAACCGTATTGGTCTGGATCTGTATACGCAGGCGATCGTGATCGTTGCATGGAAGGCAGAATAACGGTCGACGAAGGTTCAGAATATCTTTGAAAAGGAGCAGTCTCGGCACGGAGGTTGCTCCTTTTTGACGCAAAAGACATACTTTTCGATGCATACATTTTGAAAATATGCAATAGAAAGTGAATGAAGATGCAAATTGACATAAAACGCGGCGGATTCAACGGAGATGTTTGTGAGTTTTCCGAATTGACGAAAAATCCGCACGGCGTATAATAAAACCATCACAAACAAGTCGCGGATATGACCGCAGGGCATGGAAGCCTGCGCATTCAAACAAAAGTGTATTTATTCAAAAAAGGAGCAATCGTCATGAAAAAGGAAAACATCAAGAAAGTCGTTCTCGCATATTCCGGCGGTCTGGATACCTCCATCATCATTCCCTGGCTGAAGGAAAACTACAACAACTGTGAGGTCATCGCAGTTTCCGGTGACGTGGGTCAGGGCACCGAGCTGGACGGTCTGGAGGAGAAGGCTCTGGCGACCGGCGCTTCCAAGCTGTATGTTCTGGATCTGAAGAAGGACTTCGTGGAGAACTACATCTTCCCCACCCTGAAGTTCGGCGCAAAGTATGAAGACTACCTGCTGGGCACCAGCTTTGCACGTCCCTGCATCGCCAAGGCTCTGGCGGACATCGCCATCAAGGAAGGCGCTGATGCCATCTGCCACGGCTGCACCGGCAAGGGCAACGATCAGGTCCGTTTCGAGCTGACCCTCAAGGCTTTCTGCCCCGACATGGCGATCATTGCTCCGTGGCGTGAGTGGGACATCAAGAGCCGTGACGAGGAGATCGAGTACGCTGAGGCGCACAACATCCCCCTGAAGATCAACCGCGAGACCAACTACTCCAAGGACAAGAACCTGTGGCACCTGAGCCACGAGGGTCTGGATCTGGAGAACCCCGCCAACGAGCCGATGTATGCCAAGGAAGGCTTCCTCGAGCTGGGCGTTGCTCCCGAGCAGGCACCCGATGTGCCCACCTACATCACTCTCCACTTTGAGAAGGGCATCCCCACTGCTGTCAACGGTCAGGAGATGGGCGCTGTGGAGCTGGTCGAGTACCTGAACAAGGTCG
>CAZUDU010000172.1:0-3416 GCA_964619455.1 uncultured Faecalibacterium sp. | reverse complement strand
CTGGAGCCTTTGCTGAAAGAAAGCGGCTTCATCGGGTAAATACAAGACCCCGCACAGATCCGGATGTTCCCGCACCGCCTTCCGGACAGCATCGGGATCGGAACGCAGCCCAGCGAGGTTTTTCTTGTCTGTGCCGGTGCCAAGGAAACAGCAGAGCCAGTAGAACAGATAAAATACAGCCGATACAAGGATTTTTGTAAGCATTATTGGTCCTTCTTTCGTTCGATAGTAATCCTGCGCCCAGCGCAAACAAGATACCGCTTATGGATTCCTCCCTATCATTCATTCCTCCTAAAGCCGTGTTCATCCCAGTGGGTGATTCGTGTTCACCCGGATGCTTTGCTCCTGCCTGGTGGATGCTCATTTCATCGGCCGCGTGGCAGCAACTAACTCTCCGCTTCCAAAAGGCACCTATTTTTCGGCAAAGAATCTGGTTGTTCTACAACGACAGTTGAATTTCCGTGGTGGGTATGTTACACTAAACATATTGTCCTTTCAGGAAAAAACATTAGGAGTGTACACATCATGGAACAACAACATAAGCGAAGTGCCTTCTCTGGCAAGCTCGGCTTCGTGCTGTCGGCTGCAGGTGCTTCGGTCGGTTTGGGGAATATCTGGCGCTTCCCATATCTCGCCGCAAAATACGGCGGCGGCATTTTTCTGCTGGTCTATATCATCCTTGCATTTACCTTTGGCTACACCATGATCATGGCCGAGACTGCGATCGGCCGCATGACCAAGAAAAGCCCGGTGGGGGCTTTCGCCCACTTTGGCAAGAGCGGCGGTTTTTCCTTTGGCGGTTGGCTCAACGCCATCATCCCCATCCTGATCGTCCCGTACTACTCGGTCATCGGCGGATGGGTCATCAAGTATCTGGTAGAGTATCTGTTCGGTCATAGCAATACACTTGCTGCGGACGGCTACTTCTCCTCGTTCATCTCGGATGGCGTCTCCGTAGAACTTTGCTTCACTGCCTTCACCCTCTTTACCCTCGTGATCATCTATGCCGGCGTGAAGAACGGCATTGAGCGGGTCTCCAAAATTATGATGCCGATCCTCGTTGTGTTGTCGGTCGTCATTGCCGCCTACTCCATGACCCGCCCCGGTGCATTGGAGGGTGTGAAGTATTTCCTCGTCCCGAACTTTGCAAACTTCTCCTGGATGACGGTCGTTTCTGCAATGGGGCAGATGTTCTATTCCCTGTCCATTGCAATGGGCATCCTGATCACCTTCGGCTCCTACATGAAGCGGGATGTTTCCATTGAGGACTCCACCCGCAGTGTGGAGGTGTTTGACACCGCCATTGCCATCATGGCGGGGCTAATGATCATTCCGGCGGTCTTCTCCTTCTCCGGCGGAGACCCCAACACCCTTCAGGCGGGTCCCAGCCTGATGTTCATCACCCTGCCCAAGGTCTTCGACAGCATGGGCTTTGGCAACCTGATCGGAGTGTTGTTCTTCGTTCTGGTGCTGTTTGCCGCCGCGACCAGCTCCATTGCTCTGACCGAAAGCGCTGTTGCTACCTTCGAGGATGAGCTTGGCTGGGGGCGCCAAAAGGCCACCCTGCTCATCGGTGCGATCATGCTGGTGCTGGGCAGCCTTTCTGCGCTGGGTTATGGCCCTCTGGCTTCTGTGACTGTGTTCGGGATGCAGTTCCTCGACTTCTTCGATTTCCTGACCAACTCCGTCATGATGCCCATCGCAGCGATTGCGATCTGCCTGCTGGTCTCCCGCGTGATCGGGGTCGATGCCATTGAGCAGGAAGTGACCCACGGTGGTCAGCCCTTCCGCCGCAAAGCGGTCTTCCGCTTTATGATCCGCTGGCTCTGCCCCATCTTTGCCGGGATCATCCTGATCAGCTCGGTCGCAAACGCTCTGGGCTGGATCACCATGTGACCTTGTTTCAAACACAGCTCACAAACGATCATCCCCTGTGAAAACGCAGGCTTTGCCGAACAGTTCCCAAGGGTCAATATTCCCGCTGCGCCTAGAGGCGCACCCGTTACTCAAAAAACAGCGGCTCCGTCATATGACGGAGCCGCTGTTTTCATTCCAGAGGATGTGTCCGGCTATCCCTATGAAAGAACAGGCCCGCTCCTCCTGCGCTCTCACTCTTTCCCCGCGGACGGAATATCCTGAAAGAGAAACACTTCTCATTCCGGAGCAAAGGAGCAGCTCATGAAAACAACTGGCATTTTACGCATCCAGACCTTTGCCGCACGGCAGTCTGCGCCGGTGGAAGGGGTCACCATCACGATCCGCGGCAACGGTTTTACCGCACAGCGCACCTCGGACAGCGAGGGCAACACGGCAGACCTGTGCATCGAAACACCCGCCTGCCGCTACTCTTTGCAGGAGAGCAACACCACCGTACTGCCCTACGCCGTCTGCGACCTTACCGCTGCCAAGGACGGCTACCGCACCGTGCGCATCGAGGGTGTGCAGATCTTTCCCGGTCAGGTAACACTGGCACAGCCCGAGATGATCCCCGACATACAGGAAGGACGGGATATTGAGGACGAACCGATCGTCATCCCGACCCACGCACTCTTTGCCGGGGATGGCGGCAGCGGCACTGCCCCGGTGGAAAACTGCGAACCGCAGGTGCTCACACAGGTGGTCATCCCCAAAAACATCACCGTGCATCTGGGCAAACCAGCCGCCTCTGCCCGCAACGTGACCGTCTCATTCCGCGATTATATCGCCAATGTCGCTTCCAGCGAAGTCTACCCCACCTGGGTAACACAGCAAAAACCAACTTCATTTTTCAACGTGTAATCGCCATATTTTCACGTCTTTGAAATCAAAATCACAGACTTTTGAGCGAAAAATCAATATGGACGAATCGCTCATTTCAAAAAGACATCCTTGACGCATTTTCGATCATTTTTTCTTCTTTTTTTCGCTGTTCCCTCTCCATTTTACATCCTGCGCTCCCTTATGACACCTCTGTCATTATCGGGAGCGCATTTCATTTTCAAAGACAAGGAGGTTCTCGATGCACCATTCATCTTTCCAGCCAAGAGGCGATCCCCTATGAATCTCGACTATTTTTACGGACAAGCCGGAGAACTGTTCTCCTTTTACCGTATCCCCAAAGCCTTGTTTTCGGAACCGCAATACTGTACACTTTCCACCGATGCAAAAACATTGTACGGTATTTTGCTGGACCGTATGGGTCTGTCTGCCCGAAACGGCTGGCTTGATGACATGGGACGGGTCTATATCATCTTTCCCCTTCAGGAAGTCCAGTCCTCTCTGGGCTGTGCAGATAAGAAGGCCACCAAGCTGCTCCGTGAACTGGAAGACCGAGGGCTGATCGAGCGCAAGCGGCGCGGATTGGGTAAACCCGATTTGATCTATGTCAAAAACTTTTCGTCAGAGGCACCAGCCGGACAACTCCTGAATCGTGAGCA
>CAZUDU010000171.1:0-3422 GCA_964619455.1 uncultured Faecalibacterium sp. | reverse complement strand
CGCTTCAAGGCAAGCGGCTATACCGTCACCTTTGACGGTTTTACCGCCCTGTACGAGGAAGCTACTGACGAAAAGGAAAAGAAGGAGACCAACCTCCCTCCGCTGGAGGAAGGGCAGGTGCTTCAGCTCAAGGAGCTGAAGAGCGAGCAGAAGTTCACCCAGCCGCCCGCCCGCTACACCGAAGCGACCCTTATCAAGGCACTGGAGGAAAATGGCATTGGTCGTCCCTCTACCTATGCGCCCATCATCACCACCATCATTGACCGCGGCTATGTGGAGCGCGAGCAGAAAAAGCTCAAGCCCACCCTGCTGGGGCGTGCCGTGGACGGGCTGATGATCGAACAGTTCCCCCACATCGTGGATGTGGACTTCTCGGCAGAAATGGAGAAGAACCTCGATAAGGTCGAAAGCGGCAAGGCGGACTGGCGCAAGACGGTGGACGACTTCTATCAGGGCTTTGAGGAAAGCCTCCAGCAGGCAGAAAAGAATATGGAGGGCAAGAAGGTCAAGGTGCCGGACGAGCCTTCCAGCGAGATCTGCGATCTGTGCGGCAAGCCGATGGTCATCAAGGTGGGCAAGTTCGGCAAGTTCCTTGCATGCAGCGGTTTCCCGGACTGCCGGGGAACCAAGCGCCTTGTCAAGGACACCGGCGGCGTCTGCCCCAAGTGCGGCAAGGGACGCATGCTGGAGCGCAAGAGCGCCAAGGGACGCATCTACTACGGCTGCGAGTGCTACCCGGAGTGCGATTTCATGACCTGGGATATGCCGGTGGCGAATAAATGCGAAAAGTGCGGTGCAACGATGTTCCGCAAAGGCTCCAAGCTCTATTGCGCCAAGGAAGGCTGCGGCTTTGAGATGGCAGTGCCCAAAAAAGAGTAAACAAAGGATACAAGATGGAACAGTATAAAGTAACAGTTCTGGGAGCGGGGCTTGCCGGGTGCGAAGCGGCGCTCTGGCTGGCTGGCAAAGGGGTCCGGGTGGATCTGTATGAGCAGAAACCGGTCCACTTTTCTCCCGCACACCAGAAGGAAGGCTTTGCGGAGCTGATCTGCTCCAACAGCCTCAAGGCCGAGCGTCTGGACTCCGCGTCCGGTCTGCTCAAGGAAGAGATGCGCCGGATGGGCAGCCAGCTCCTGCAGGCGGCAGAGGTCGCCCGCGTGGCGGCAGGCGGTGCACTGGCGGTGGATCGCGACACCTTCAGCGCAGAGGTCACCCGCCGGGTGGAAGCGTGTGAGAACATCACCGTCCACCGCGAGCAGGTGACGACCATTGACGAAAGCGCCCCCATTCTGGTCGCGACCGGCCCGCTGACCGATGGTGCGCTGGCAGACGAGATCGGCAAGCTGACCGGTGACGAGCGGCTGCATTTCTACGATGCAGTGGCGCCTATCGTCACGGCAGAAAGTCTGGATTACGAAAAGGTCTTTGCGGCATCCCGCTATGACCGCGGCGAAGCGGACTACCTCAACTGCCCTTTCAACAAGGCAGAGTATGAGGCGTTCCACGCAGAGCTGGCTTCGGCCGAGCGTGCGCCGCTGCATGATTTTGATTCCGGCGCGGAGCAATCGGCACAGCCCGACCCGGATGCGCACGGCAAAAAGGCGGACACCGTGACCGTCTACGAGGGCTGCATGCCCATCGAGATCATGGCGGCGCGCGGCGCGGACACTATGCGGTTCGGTCCGCTGCGCCCGGTTGGTCTGGTCGATCCCCGCACCGGGCACCGCCCGTGGGCGAACGTGCAGCTCCGTGCTGAAAACAAGGAGCGCACTCTGTATAACATCGTCGGCTTCCAGACCAACCTCAAGTGGGGCGAGCAGAAGCGGGTATTCTCGATGATCCCCGGACTTGAAAATGCAGAGTTCGTCCGCTACGGTGTGATGCACCGCAATACCTTTCTGGATGCGCCCCGCGTGCTGAGCGAGCAGCTCTGCCTGAAGGAACACCCCAACGTGTTCTTTGCAGGGCAGATCACCGGCTTTGAGGGCTATATGGAAAGCGCTGCGTGCGGGCTTCTGGCGGCACGCAGCCTGTATGCAAAGCTGGAGGGCAGGACCCTGCCCGCACCCCCGGCGGATACCATGTGCGGTGCACTGATCCAGTACCTGACCACCGAGAACAAGCACTTCCAGCCGATGGGCGCAAACATGGGCATCCTGCCGCCGCTCCCGGCGGAAAGCCGCCCGCGCGACAAGCGCCTGCGTTACATGGCACAGGCAGAACGTGCTGTTGCCAGCTTCCAGCAGTGGCTGGACGAAAACGAATTGTAAGTCGAAGACAGATCTCACGGCGATTGCATGGAGCCGATAGCTTGCAGGAAACTTTTAAGCAGGACGGCTTGCCTCTCCCTTTGGGAGAGGTGTCTTGCCGCGCAACGGCAAGACGGAGAGGGCGAGCGGGGCTTATAGGGGATAGGTTTTCAACAGAAAGGACTGCATTATGAAGATCATTGTGGATATGATGGGCGGCGACAACGCGCCTCTGGCAGTGCTGGAAGGCGCAGCACAGGCGGTCAGGGAATACGGCGTGGAGATCCTTGGCGTTGGCAATGAGGAGCTGGTGCGCAAGACGGCGGCAGAGAACAACATCCCGCTGGACGGCATCGAGCTGTACAACTGCACCGAGGTCATCGAGATGTGCGACGAGCCGGCACGCGCTATCCGCGCAAAGAAGGATTCCTCCATCGTGGTGGGTCTGAACCTGCTCAAGGACGGCAAGGGCGATGCCTTTGTTTCGGCCGGCAGCACCGGTGCACTGCATGTGGGTGCAAGCCTGATCGTGCGCACCCTGCGCGGCATCAAGCGCCCGGCGCTCGCCACGATGGTCCCTGCCAAAAAGCAGGCTTATCTGCTGCTGGACTGCGGCGCGAACGTGGAGTGCCGTGCCGAGATGCTCTCGGCCTTTGCGGTCATGGGCAGCTGCTATGTCAACAAGGTGGAGGGCAGACCCTCGCCCAGTGTGGCACTGGCAAACAACGGTGCCGAGGAGAGCAAGGGCACACCCATGCTCCGCGAGGCACACCAGCTGCTCAAGGCGACCCCCGGCATCCGCTTTGTGGGCAACATCGAGCCGCGTGATGTGCCGAACGGCGAAGTGGACGTGGTGGTCTGCGACGGCTTTACCGGCAACGTGATCCTTAAGCTGACCGAGGGCGTGGCAAAGATGCTGCTGGGTATGCTCAAGGGGATGTTCCTCAAGAACCTTGGCGGCAAGATCGCCTACCTGCTGCTCAAGAGCGGCGTAGCCGACCTCAAGCACCAGATGGACAGCGAAGAGTACGGCGGAGCACCCTTCCTGGGCGCAAAGCAGCCGGTCATCAAGGCACACGGCTCCTCCAAGGCAAAGGGCATCAAGAATGCTATCCGTCAGGCAAAGACCTGCGTGGAGAACGATCTGTGCGGCACCATGCAGGCTGCGCTGGA
>CAZUDU010000170.1:0-3458 GCA_964619455.1 uncultured Faecalibacterium sp. | reverse complement strand
CCACTTTTGTATGGATAGAAAGGAACCTTCCTGTGAAGATCATCAAAGTCAAGTGTCTTGCCCCTACCCGGCTGGACAATTATCTGATGCAGCAGTACCCGGCGCTCAATCCGGGCCGCCTGAACAAGGCCCTGCGCGAAAACAAGATCAAGCTCAACGGCAAAAAGCAGC
This sequence comes from uncultured Faecalibacterium sp., assembly GCA_964619455.1. Lineage (GTDB taxonomy): Bacteria > Bacillota > Clostridia > Oscillospirales > Ruminococcaceae > Faecalibacterium. The sequence continues at coordinate 3,287 of CAZUDU010000170.1, read as the reverse complement.
CCCTGTCCACCCGCGTGATGGCAGGCGACGAGATCAAGCTGTTCATTCTGGATGACGTTCTGGATGCAGACAAGCGTGTGGAAGGCCCTGCATGGAAGAACGCGCGCAAGGCACTGGATGTCGTGTACGACTGCCCCCAGATCATGATCGTGAACAAACCCGCCGGGCTTGCTGTGGACGGCCCGGAAGACGACACCCTGCTCAACCGCGCCCTGCTGTGGCTGAACAAGGAGGGGCAGTATAAGGAAAACAGCCTTTACACCCCTGCGCTGTGCCACCGGCTGGATACCGGCACGAGCGGTCTGGTCATCATTGCCAAGACCCCGGAAGCAGAGCAGCTCTTCCTGGAGGTCATCAAGAACCGCGAGGTGCAAAAGACCTATCTGTGCGTCACTTTTGGCCGCCCCATCCCGGAGGACGGCACGCTGGGCGGTTATCTGGTCAAGGATGCCGACCGCGGCATCGTCAAGATCGTAGAGGACAAGCAGCCCGGCGCAAAGGACGTGGAGACCCAGTACGAGACCATCGCCGTCTCCGGCCGTCTGGCGCTGCTCAAGGTCCGGCTCATCACCGGGCGCACCCATCAGATCCGCGCACACATGGCAAGCATCGGCTGCCCCATTCTGGGCGACAGCAAGTACGGCAACAATGCCGCCAACCGCGAGCTGAAGCTCAAGTATCAGGCGCTGTGCGCATGGGAGCTGACCCTGCCCCGCTTCCACCAGCCGGAGTTCGCCTTCCTGAGCGGCAAGACCTTCCGCGCCCCGAAGCCGTGGTACTACGACCAGATCCTGGACGGCACCCTGAAGTGATGGAAAACAAAGACACCCTCCGTCTGCTCGTTGCACGCGCAGCCAGCTCCCTCTAAGATGGAGCCTTATAGCGGAGGCGATTACGTTTGCCGTCACGCTTCCTGCCTCCTCCCTTTGGGAGCGGTGTCATTGCAAAGCAATGACGGAGCGGGCTAGGACGTGGATCGAGGTCAGCTTGCTCGCCCTCTCAGTCTTTCCGCTTCGCGTCAATCCAGCTCTCCCAAGGGGGGGAGAGCCAAGGAGCACGGAGTTTCACCATCATCATAACGCAAAACGGCTTCCGATCAATGATCGGAAGCCGTTTTCTTTTTGCTTACGCCGGGAAGTTCATGGTCTCCAGCACCGAAGGCAGCAGATCCTGCGGAACGCCCGCCGCATTGTAAGCGTACAGGGTGTAGTTGGTGCAGCCGCGCTGGAACACCACATAGTTCCACACCGGAGCGCCCGCGCCATCCAGGACCTGATAGACCTTATAGCTCTTGCCGTCCGCTGTCTTGCAGCTCCGCTCGGTGATCTTCTGCCCGTCCGGCTTGAGCGCAGCCGATGCAGAAACATCCTTTTCCCACAGAGTCGCAATGCGCAGAGTCACGGTGCTGTCACCGCTCTTGCGGATGCGTTCATAAACGGTCCTTTCGATCTTGAGCGACGGACGGAACTCCACATAGAGCATATCCTCATGCTTCCCGTCCATGATCTTATCCATCGCATCAAAGGCATCCCCGGAGGCCAGCTCGATACCCAGATAATATTCCGCTTCATCCTTGGTCGCGACTGCGACATTCGTCTCGGTCTTGCCGGTCCGGCGCGCCGCATTGCGCACGGTCTCCTTGAGTTCCTTGCTGATCTTGGAGGAGTCCTCCGGTGTATTGGTCTGGAAAGTATACGTCTCTCCGGTTTTTTGTTTGTTCCCGCTTGGAGCCGCCATTGCAGCAGGAAGCAATAGCGATACTGCAAGCACCGCCGTCAGCAGAATACTGACACCTTGAAACTTACGCATCGTCATACCCCTTTCTCGTGCAAAACGATGATTTTGCAAAAATTATCTTGCCGCAACTCAAAAATAGCAGATTCCGTTCCGGGCTGTCAATTCGCATTTCTTCCAAAAAACGCCATTCATTTTTGGTTTATATGCCAAATTCTCTCGTTTCTTCCATCCCGATCAGCGCCGCACCATCTCCGGCGTGATCTCAGCAATGGAATGCGCGCCGCACATCTGCATGGTATCGGTCAGCTCTGCGGCAAGCTTGTCGATGTAGCACTTCACGCCGTCTGCGCCGCCGCCATAGACTGCTGTGACGAAGGGGCGGCAGATCAGAACACCGTCTGCACCCAGTGCCAGCGCCTTGAACACATCCACGCCGGTACGGATGCCGCCGTCCACCAGGACCCTGACCCCGCTGCCCTTGAGCGCCTGCACGATCTCCGGCAGCACCTCTGCAGTCGCAGGGCACTGATCCAGCACACGCCCGCCGTGGTTGGAGACCACGATCGCCGCCGCGCCTGCCTGCTGCGCCTTCTTGGCACCCTGCACGGTCATCACGCCCTTTACGATAAAGGGACGCTCGGCCATCTGCACGATCTGTGCCAGCTCTTCTACGCTCTTGCTGCCCGCCGGCGGGGTCATGTTCTTAAGGAAGGGCAGACCCGCCGCATCCACATCCATTGCCACCGCAAAGCAGCCGCTGTGCTTTGCCTGATCCATCTTTGCACGGATGGTATCCAGATTCCACGGCTTGATGGTCGGCACGCCGCAGCCGTCCGCTGCACCGATGGCACGGGTCGCCATCTCCATCACGGTCGGGTTGGTGCCGTCACCGGTAAAGGCCGCGATGCCGTTCTCAGCACAGGCACGCACCAGCACATCGTTGTAGGTCATATCCGTATAGGTGTCCGAGTAGTGCAGGTTCACCGCGCCGACCGGACCCGCAAAGAAGGGGTAGCGGAAGCTGCGCCCGAACAGCTCCACGCTCGTATCCGGCACACCGCCCTCACACAGGGTATCCATGTTCACCCGGATCTCTGCCCACTTATTATAATTGCGGATCGCGGTGTCCCCCACGCCCTTTGCACCGGGACCGGGGATCTGGTTTTTGCAGGCAACGCCGTTGCACACCGGGCACGCCTTGCAATAGCTGCCGATACATTCCCGCGCGTGGGTCAGTACTTCAGAATAGTCCATTGTCCAACCTCCTGTTTTGCCGAAACGGCGGCGCTCCCGCCGCCATTTTCACTTTCTTTTCCCCATCATAGCCCCGTTTCGCTCCACCGTCAAGGGTTTTTGCAGCCTTTTGAAGAAAAACTCCCCACACCTTATACGATACACCGTAACTTTTAAAAAAGTCAAAAAAATTTTTAAAAAATCCTTGACAAAACCCGGAGTTTCAGGTATTATAGTGGAGCGCTAAGGGACACGGTTCCCAAGGCAAGAACAAAAGATGGAAAGATGGCTGAGTTGGTCTAAGGCGCACGACTGGA
>CAZUDU010000169.1:0-3490 GCA_964619455.1 uncultured Faecalibacterium sp. | reverse complement strand
ATACCCATATAGTATATATTTTTTTGCGGCGTTCGTCAACTGAAAATTATCAGGTGGCGCGGAATCCCTTGCCGATGATCTCGCTGGAGTTGACGATGGTGATGAAGGCGTGTGTGTCGTTCGCACGCAGATAATTGCGCAGCTGCACGGCCTGGCGGCGGTTCAGCACAACGACCAGAACAGAAAGCTCGTGGTGGGTGTAGGCGCCGTAGGCCTTTTCCACGGTCGCGGAGCGGTGCAGGTCGTTGATGATGAAGTCCAGAACGGGGGTGGGGTTTGCAGTCACGACAGTGCACACCTTGCTCAGGTGGATGCGCTCGATCGCGCCATCGACCACCAGAGACTTGCCGATCAGGCCAAGGAAGCAGTACAGACCCGTTGCCATGCCGAAACGGATGGCGGCAGCGGTGACGATCAGGACATCGCTGAGCATCAGCGCGTTGCCGATCTCCAGCGAGGTATGCTTTTTGAGGATCAATGCTACGATGTCGGTGCCGCCGGTGGATGCGCCGATGTCGAACACGATCGCGGAGCCGAGCGCAGGCAGAGCTACGGCGAAGATCAGCTCCAGCAGGGTATCGTCCGTGATGGGAGCATTCAGCGGGAAGAGCATCTCACACAGCGATACAAAGAAGGAGAGGGCGAAGGAGGAGTAGACCGTCCAGCCCATGCACTTGACACCCAGAAAAAGAAAGCCCAGAACGACCAGAACCATGTTGATGATCCACATGAACCCGCCGACGTTCATCTGGGGGAAAATGTCTGCCAACAGAATGGACAGACCCGATGTGCCGCCGAATGCAAAGTGGTTCGGCGTTTTGAACCAGGCGATACCGACGGCGGTCAGGATCAGACCAAGGTTGAGCTGACCGAAGAAATTTAAATCCTTCATCAGATTTTGTTTGGTAAATGCTTCTTTTAAACCATTCATGGGGTTCCTCCTGCCCAAAATGCTGCAAAAACGGCTTGATACCACGCCAAAATATACTCCCGAACGGCCATACTGTCAAGCAAAAGGAAAAAGATTGTTGGAATTGGTCTTTTTCCTTTGAGGAAGTGGCAAAAAAAGCACACTTTCGCTGACATGCGCTGGATTCCGCTGTATTTTGCTTGCAACCGTGCGGGCGGCGTGATACAATGTTTACTGGATATTTCTCTTCAATGGCGGGGCGGCACTTTGCACGGCGCTGTGAAGTTTGCCCGCAAACCTTGAAGCAAAGCCAAAAATGGTGTAAAATATACTATTATGAAACTGGGGCAGCCCGGCTGCCCGAACAGGGGGAAACCACATGGCAGACAAAAACTTTCTGACAGAGATCATTGACGCCGACCTCGCCGAGGGTAAGGTCAGCGAGATCCATACCCGCTTCCCGCCGGAACCCAATGGCTATCTGCACATTGGCAGCGCGAAGGCGATCTATATCAACTGGTCCATCGCAAACCAGTACGGCGGCAAGTTCAACCTCCGTCTGGACGACACCAACCCCGCCCGCGAAGGCGAGGAATACGTCAACAGCATCATTGAGGATCTGCACTGGCTGGGTGCTGACCCCACCGGCGGCATCTTCTACGGCAGCGATTACTTTGACAAGTGCTACGAGTACGCTGAGAAGCTGATCCTTGAGGGCAAGGCGTATGTGGACGATCTGACCCGCGAAGAGATGCGTGAGTACCGCGGCGCGGATGCCGGCAAGCCGTCCCGTCCGTCTCCGTGGCGTGACCGCACTCCGGAGGAGAACCTCGATCTGTTCCGCCGGATGCGTGCGGGCGAGTTCCAGGAGGGCGAAAAGACCCTGCGTGCCAAGATCGATCTGGCAAGCCCCAACATGAATATGCGTGACCCGGCGATCTACCGCATCAAGTATGCAGAGCATCACCGTCAGGGCAACAAGTGGTGCATCTACCCGATGTACGACTTTGCACACCCCATTCAGGACGCCATCGAGGGGATCACCCACAGCATGTGCAGCCTGGAGTTCGAGAACCACCGCCCGCTGTACAACTGGGTCATCGAGAACATCTTTGGCAACGAGTTCCCCAAGCAGCGCGAGTTCTCCCGCCTGAACATGACCAACACGGTCATGAGCAAGCGCTACCTGCGTGAGCTGGTGGAAATGAACATCGTGGACGGCTGGGACGATCCCCGCATGCCCACCCTGTGCGGTCTGCGCCGCCGCGGCTACACCCCCAGCTCCATCTTTACCTTCGTGCGCGAGGCGGGCATCTCCAAGTCCGAGAACCTGATCGATATGCGCCAGATGGAAGCATGCATCCGCAGCGAGCTGGATCTGACCGCACAGCGCCGCATCGCCGTGCTGGAGCCGATCAAGCTGATCGTGGACAACTACCCGGCAGACAAGACTGAGTACTTTGATGTTGCCAACAACCCCAACCGTGAGGCAAACGACACCACCACCCGTAAGGTGGCTTTCACCCGTGAGCTGTGGATCGATGCAGAGGACTTTGCAGAGGTGCCGCCTCCCAAGTTCAAGCGCCTGACTGTGGGCGGCGAGGTGCGTCTGATGGGCGCATACATCGTCAAGTGCGAGAGCATTGAAAAGAACGAGGACGGCAGCATTTCCGCCATCCACTGCACCGCAGACCTCGAGACCGGCAACGGCAACCCCGTGGACGGCCGCAAGGTCAAGGGCACCATCCACTGGGTCAGCGCAGACCACTGCGTGGATGCCGAGGTCCGTCTGTACGACAAGCTGTTCACCGAGGCGAACATGAACGCCATCCCGGACGGCAGCGACTACAAGGACTACCTCAACCCGGAGAGCGTGACCGTGCGCAAAGGCTGCAAGCTGGAGCAGAGCCTTGCTGATGCAAAGCCCGGCGACAAGTTCCAGTTCGTCCGCACCGGTTTCTTCACCCCGGATTCCAAGAACCCCGGCGTGTATAACCGCATCGTGACCCTGCGCGACGGCTTCAAGCCCGCGAAGTAAAAATCAAAGGAGAAATTTCATCTATGAATGCAAAAAAGAAAATGATCTGCCGGAACATCGTCATGGCAGTGGCGATCGTAGCAATGGGCCTGAGCCTGAGCCTGTATATCGCAGACACCGGTTCGGTGCCTGCTGCAAACAACGCAGCAGCTTACACCGACGGTACCTACACCGCAAGCGCACAGGGCTGCATGGGTGAGGTCGGCGTGACCGTGACCATCATCGGCGGCAAGGTGACCGACGTTGCTGTGGACGCTTCTGCTGAGACTCCCTCTCTGGGCGGCGCGGCGGCTGAGACGCTGGCTGCGACCCTGACCGAAAAGGGCACCACCAGCGGTGTGGATGCGATCTCTGGCAGCACCATGACCAGTGACGCGATCTTTGCAGCAATGGATGACTGTCTGGCACAGGCAGCAGGCGGCGCCTCTGCTGGCTACACCGATGGCAGCTATACCGCAAGCGCACAGGGCTGCATGGGTGAGGTCGGCGTGACCGTGACCATCAGCGGCGGCAAGGTGACCGACGTTGCTGTGGACGCTTCT
>CAZUDU010000168.1:0-3491 GCA_964619455.1 uncultured Faecalibacterium sp. | reverse complement strand
TACTTCCAGTATGACTCCAAGAAGACCGGCGGCGTGACCATCAGCCACCTGCGTTTCGGCGACAAGCCCATCCGCAGCCCGTACTACATCAACCAGGCTGACTTCGTTGCATGCCACACCCCCGCTTACATCAACATGGGCATGAAGATGGTCCAGGATGTCAAGCCCGGCGGCGTGTTCATGATCAACTGCCAGTGGAGCGATGAGGAGCTGGGTCACCACCTGAATGCCGAGGCCAAGAAGTACATCGTGGAGAACAACATCCAGCTGTACACCATCAATGCAATTGATAAGGCCATCGAGATCGGCATGGGCAAGCGCACCAACACCATCCTGCAGTCTGCTTTCTTCAAGCTGGCTGAGGTCATGCCCATCGACGACGCCATCAGCTTCATGAAGCAGGCAGCTCAGAAGAGCTACGGCAAGAAGGGCCAGGACGTCGTTGAGATGAACTGGAAGGCGATCGATGCCGGCGTTGACGCGATCCACAAGGTCGAGGTCCCCGCATCCTGGGCAAATCCTGAGGCTGATCCCGCTCCCAAGGAGCTGGCAGGCCGTCCGGAGCTGGTCAAGCAGATCCGTGACATCATGGAGCCCATCTCCCGTATGGACGGCGACAGCCTGCCCGTCTCCGCTTTCGTTGCAAACGCAAACGGCGAGTGGGAGCAGGGTGCATCCGCATACGAGAAGCGCGGCACCGCTGTCAACGTTCCCGCTTGGGATGCTGCTAAGTGCGTCGGCTGCAACCAGTGTGCATTCGTCTGCTCTCATGCTACCATCCGTCCCTTCCTGCTGACCGCTGACGAGCTGGCAGCTGCTCCCGCACAGACCAAGAGCCGCGACAACAAGCTGACTCCGGACTACAAGTTCGTGATGGCTGTTTCTCCGCTGGACTGCATGGGCTGCGGCGAGTGTGTCACCGTCTGCCCGACCAAGGCTATCACCATGGTCCCGCAGGAGAGCCAGGCTGCTGAGCAGGAAGTCTTCGACTACTGCGTGGCAAACATCTCCAAGAAGGCTACTAAGATGGCTGACGATACCGTCATCGGTTCTCAGTTCAACCAGCCGCTGCTCGAGTTCTCCGGCTCTTGCGCAGGCTGTGCAGAGACTTCTTACGCTCGCCTGATCACTCAGCTGTTCGGCGAGAAGATGTACATCTCCAACGCTACCGGCTGTTCCTCTATCTGGGGCGGTACCGCTTCCATCTCTCCGTACACCGTCAACAAGGACAGCGGCCATGGTCCTGCATGGTGCAACTCCCTGTTCGAGGACAACGCTGAGCATGGTCTGGGTATGTACATTGGTCAGAAGACCGTCCGCGAGAACCTGATCAAGGAGATCGCTGAGGTCGCAGCTTCCGAGCAGGCTTCCGCTGAGTTCAAGGCAGCCTTCGAGAAGTTCATGGAGACCAAGAACAACACCAAGGCAAACGATGAGCCTGCAAAGGCCCTGATCGCTGAGCTGGAGAAGGCTGCTGCCGCCGGCTGCGAGAAGAGCGCAGAGATCCTGAAGAGCAAGCAGTACATCGCTAAGAAGTCCGTCTGGATCTTCGGTGGCGACGGCTGGGCATACGACATCGGCTTCGGCGGCCTGGATCACGTTCTGGCTTCCGGCGAGGACGTCAACGTTATGGTCTTCGATACCGAGATGTACTCCAACACCGGTGGACAGGCTTCCAAGGCTTCCAACATCGGTGAGGTCTGCCAGTTCGCTGCTGCTGGTAAGGAGATCAGCAAGAAGAGCCTGTCCGAGATCGCAATGACCTACGGCTACATCTATGTTGCTCAGATCGCTCTGGGCGCTAACATGAACCAGGCTGTCAAGGCAATTGCTGAGGCTGAGGCTTACCCCGGTCCCTCTCTGATCATCGGCTACGCTCCCTGTGAGCTGCACGGTGTCAAGGGCGGCATGACCAACTGCCAGAACGAGATGAAGAAGGCTGTTGAGGCTGGCTACTGGAACCTGTTCACCTTCAACCCGGCGAACAAGGCTCAGGGCAAGAACCCCTTCACCCTGACCTCCAAGGCAGTCGACAACGACAAGTATCAGGAGCTGCTGGCAAACGAGACCCGTTACAGCCGCCTGACTCGTGCCTTCCCCGATCGTGCAAAGGAACTGTTCGCTCGCAACCAGCAGGTCGCGAACGACCGTTACGAGCACCTGAGCCGTCTGGTCGAGCTGTACAAGTAAGATTTTTTGCAGCATAAATGGCGGGCATCTGCCCAGCGGCACCCAGTCCTCCGAAAAGACGCGGAACGTCTTGGATGAGAGGCGGCTGCTCCGCACTGGCGATTACTGCGCAACGCAGCAGTGCGAAACTGAGTGAAGAAAACCTGCCCCATGCGTAAAAAAGCAAATGTCAGCCCCGATCGGAAGTGTTCGATCTGATTTCAAACCCTCCGGCGCAGCCGTGCACAGTGGCTGCGCCAAGGAGGATTGAGATACCAAAGCGCCCGTGAGGGTCCTTGAGAGCATACCTCGCGTGTGTCAGGAGCATAAGGTCTGCTTGCAGATACCTTGCTTCGCCTGCGGCATAAGACCTGCTTTTGCAGGGATCTTGCGGCAGTAAAAAACAGAATGCTGTTTTTGGCGCCCCATCCACTGTTTCAGTGGCTGGGGCGCATTTTTTGTGCTCAAGATTTGCACAAATTTTCCATCTGACTTTTACATTTTCTTCATAGGATCTTCATGATTTCAAATGTGAAAACTGCTATACTTTTGCCATGGGAAGCGGAGCCGCAACTGCTTCCCGTGTAACATGATTCCTCCTCACACCAAGGCAATATCCAAACAGACCGCCCCTATCCATGTGCCGCAGCACGGGTAGGGGCGGTCTGTTTTTTGCAGAAAAAACCAATAAAAATCTGGTTTGGGGTTGACCTCATTTTTTTGCGGCGCTATAATAAAAATGATCGAATGACTCAGGAGGTGAACGCAGAAAAATGGACCCGGATCATAGTCGAAGTAGCAAGCCCGATGCGGTGGATCGGACAACAAAAACAACTGCGTTCGCCTTTTTCGCTTTATAAAGCAGGAACAGGTGCCTTTTTGTGGGCGCTTTTTCCGCCAGGAAGTGTTTGAAGGGGCGCGGCTTTTGCGCGCGCAGAAACGGTGTTTCTGCGGGGCGGAGGCGGCGTTTTTTGTTCCCCGATCTGCGGCATCCCATGCATGAAAGTTTTCTTTTGTGCCGGATAAACTGACCCTGAGGAGGTACGCAGAATGGAAATGGAAGATAAGAAGCTGGAATTTGAGAACATGGCGCCGGAGCAGGCTCTGCCTGCCGATATCCCCGCAGAAGTCCGCCAGAAGCTGGAAGAGGATCTGAACGAGGAAGCGACCGAAGACCTCAAGGAGGATATGCGCGAGGCAGAGCGCGAAGAAGCCAAGGATGAGGAGATCAAGGCAAACCCTGAGATGCTCACCAAGAGCCGCCTGCTCAAGCTGCTGATCAAAAAGCAGTACGTCAAGCTGCGCGAGGTCACCGAGGAAGA
>CAZUDU010000167.1:0-3517 GCA_964619455.1 uncultured Faecalibacterium sp. | reverse complement strand
AGTCCTGTTTCCTCCTTTGGGGACGATGGGTCCCTGATACTATCCATAATAAAAGTCTTTTGCCCAAAATACAAGGGTTTCATGAAGATTTTACAGCTTCGCAATCATTTCGCTTATTTTTTACACGATCCACCCTGCCAGCGCTTCGCCCCAGATGCGGCACAGCTGCTCCGGGCGGCAGACCGCGTTTGCGGGGCTGGTACTGGGCAGCCTGACCGCCGGGATGCCGCTGACCGGCTGAAGGTATTTTGTATAGATGCGGTGCGCCGCTGCACCGTTGCAGAACACCGCTTCAATAGGGGCTTTGGCCAGCAGCGCGGCGATATCGTTGGGCACCACGTCCTTGATGGATGCGTCCGATGCACCGGTGATGGTGCATCGCTCCAGCGTATCCCATAAGGCCAGCCCGTGGCGCAGGATGATCTGCTTTTTGGCAGCAATATCTTCGCGCGCGGGCACCGGCTCCCCGGTGAGAGCCGCCATCATCGGCCAGAAACGGTTCTGCGGGTGACCGTAGTAAAATGCCATCTCCCGGCTTCTGGGGCTGGGCCATGTGCCTAAGATCAGCGCACGGCTGTGCGCAGAATACACCGGCTCAAAGCTCATTTGCTGCCTGCGCTTTCAATGCTGCCCCACGCAGAGCCGAGATCCCTGCCGGACGGCTCGGCGCGCGGGCCGTCGAACCACAGCTCTTCGATCAGGGCGGCAACGCCGTCCTCGCGCACATCCGCAATGATGCGGTCGGCTGCAGCCTTGGCCTCCTCGGTGCCGTTCGCCATACAGCAGGACAGCCCCGCTGCTTTGAGCATGCCCAGATCGTTGGCAGAATCGCCTGCTGCGACCGCATCCGCAAGGGTCAGCCCCATCTTCTCGCACAGGTCAGCAAGGCCGGTACCCTTGTCCACGCCCTCGCGCACGATATCGTAGAAGCACCAGCCGTCCGCGTTCGGCGCGCCGACCATCATCCAGTGCAGACCCAGATAGCCGTACTTGGCATCAAAATCCGCCACCCTCTCCGGCGGCATAAGTGCAAACGCAGCGTGGGGCATATCGATGAGATGCCGGTCCTGATCCTCGCCGTCCAGACAGTCCAGACCGGGGCTGTTCATCTGCTGGTAGTTTGCGTGCAGGTAGTCGTACTCGCAGTAGGCATAGTATGCGTCGCGGTAGTTGAATTGCAGCGGGTAGTTGTAGTCCTCGCAGAAATCCACCAGCGCATACATCTCCTCCGGGGTGAGGGTATGTTCTGCCACGATATTGCCCTTGCTGTCCACCACGCAGGCACCGTTGCAGGTAATGGCGTAATCGAACTTGATGCCGCCCAGCTGCCCTTTCTCCTTGATCGCGCTGTATCCGCGCCCGGTGCTCAGCACGAACTTGCCGCCCGCCGCCTGCATCTTTTTGACCGCCTTGACCACCGCCGGGCGGGGGAACTTTTCGCCAAACGGCACCAGCGTATTGTCGTAATCACTTGCCAGAATCTTGTACTGCATGGTCTTCTCCCTCTGTTCGTTGTCGATTTGTACCAGTATACCACAAATCGCGCATGGATGGAAATGCCGCAGACAAAAAAGCCCCCGCTGATGCGGTGCATCAGCGGGGGCTTTCAGGCATTCGATATTTTTATACCACGATCGCAATGACGACCTGCATCGCAACGCCGACAAAGGCGCCTGCGCCCCAGGTCAGGGCGGTGATGAACAGGTTCTGCTTCCAGGAGGGGTTAACGCGCCAGAGCACCGCCAGACCTACGCCCGCGCCGGTGCACAGACCCGCCACAAGGCTGGAGAAGCGCAGAGCACCTTCCACATACATCTGGGTAAGCAGCACACTGGCGGCGCAGTTGGGGATGAGACCCACCAGCGCAGCGATCACCGGCTGGAAAAAGCCAGTGCGGCCCAGCAGATCAGCAAAGACGTCCTCGCCCACGCCCTCAACGATGAAGCCGAACACCATACTGAACAGAAAGATGAAGACAAAAATCTCCAGCGTGTGGCGCAGAGCCGCCATCCAGATGGGGCGGGGGTGTCCTTCCTCGTCGTTGTGTTCCTCGTGGCAGTCCACCTCATCGGCGTGGCCGGTGTAGCCGCCGCGCAGAGACTTGGGCAGCGCACCGCGCAGCACGAAGTCCAGCACAAAGCCCACCACGATGGCGTATACGATCTTGATGATCATCAGCAGCACGAGCTTGTCCCAGTAAGCCGGCATGGACACCAGCAGGGGGATGGCTTCATCGCTGGTCGCCAGAAAAACTGCCATCAGGGTGCCCAGCGTAATGACGCGGGAGCCGTAGAAGTTGGATGCAATGGCCGAAAAACCGCACTGGGGCACACAGCCCAGCAGTGCACCGGGGATGGCGCCCCAGCGCCCGCCGCCTGCCAGCAGCTTTTCGATACGCTCGCCGTGGCGGTGCTCGATGTACTCGATCAGAAGGTATGCCAGAAACAGAAAGGGCAGCATGCGCACCGTATCGTGCAGGCTCTCATGCAGAACGTCCAGAAACAGCTCCATAGTCTCTCCTAAAAACAACTCAAATCCGCTTCATTTCTCTAAATCGCAATCAATTTGCATTTTCAACAAAAGAGATTATACACGCTTTTTTCGCACAACGCAAGGTCAAAATGCAAAAAGGTTGCAAATTAGCACTTTCAGCAAAAAGCACAGCTCATCCCGCCCCGCTTTGTGCAAGACAAACAAAACCCCCGCCGGACGGCGGGGGCGGGGTTTCTTGCTTTGTTTCAGAAATGCGGTGCGGTGTTACTTCGCGCTGTAAATGGAGAAGCTCCAATAGGTCACACCGTCGATCGTCACCGTCGCAATACCAATGGAATCACCATGCAGGTTTGCGAACACACCGCATTTTGCGATCTGCTGCTTAAGCTCCTGCACAGAGGACACCGGCATCGTCAGGCTCGTTTTGCCGCCCCAGAGGAGTGCACCATCCGCAGCCTGAAACTCCCAGTTCTTTTCGACCTCTGCGAGCTTTGCATCATATTTGTCCGTGTCCGCCGTTTCCATATCGACCGAAGCGCTGCCTGCCTTTGCAAAGATCTCCAGATAAGCGCGCTCCACATCCGAAAGCTCCTTCACTTCGGTCAGCTCCGTGTCACAGTAGGCGTTGATCTCGTTCAGGATCGTCTTGCGCGCTACGATCTGATTCATGAACAGCATACCGCTGCTGCAAGCGGTCAGCGTCAGCATCGCAGCACCGGCAAGGATCAGTGCCGCAAACTTTTTAAACTTTTTCATAAAAATACCTCTCTGTTTTTTATTTTGTGCAGGGGTTTATTGCGCCTAGGATACCATAATCCTCAAAGATATGCAACCATTTTGCTAATTTCATCGTTTTTTCACCTTTTGTCGTGTCACAACACAAACAAACACCCCGCACGAATCGTGCGGGGTGTTTGGGTACAGCGTTCAGCCTTTGAGCGGGACAAAGCCGACCAGATCCTTGATGACCTCGCCGCCGATGATCAGCCCCGCCACCGAAGGCACAAAGGCGGTGGAGCCGGGG
>CAZUDU010000166.1:0-3557 GCA_964619455.1 uncultured Faecalibacterium sp. | reverse complement strand
AAAGGAGATGGCATAATGGCTGGAATTACGCTGCGCACCACCCGCCCGGCGGTGCCCATGATCTATGCCTATACCACCCCGGAAATTGCCCGGCACAACGGCTGGACCAAGATCGGCTACACCGAGCAGCCGGTGGACAAGCGGCTCAAACAGCAGACCCACACCGCCGATGTGCTCTACCGGGTGGAGTGGCAGGGCAATGCCATCTACGATGACGGCAGCGGAGAGGTGTTCACCGACCACGACTTCCACGCCTATCTGCGCAAGCTGAAGATCGAAAATGACCGCACCAACGAATGGTTCCATGTGGACGGCGAGCAGTCGCGGCGGCATTTTCAGGATTTCCGCATGAACCGCGGCCGGGTGCAGCTGGATGCCGCCATCGCCTACACCCTGCGGGACGAGCAGGCAAAGGCCGTGGCCCAGACCAGAACCTACTGCAAAAGCCACCCCGGCGGGGAATACCTCTGGAACGCCAAGCCCCGCTTTGGCAAAACGCTCTCTGTCTACGATCTCTGCAAGCAGATCGACGCGCAGACGGTGCTCATCGTCACCAACCGCCCGGCCATCGCCAACAGCTGGTATTCGGACTATGTGCGCTTTATGGGCAGGGAGTCCGGCTATCTGTTCGTCAGCCATGTGGACGCGCTGGCAGGTCAGCCCCATGTGCTGGACGAGCAGGGCTATCTGGACGCCGCCGCACAGGGAGATGAACTGTACAAGCGGATCGAGTTTGTCAGCCTGCAGGACATGAAAGGCGCCAAAGCCTTTGGCGGCGAGTACGAAAAACTGCGCCATCTGGCGGACATCCAGTGGGATCTGCTGGTCATCGACGAAGCCCACGAGGGCGTGGATACCTACAAGACCGATCTTGCCTTTGACCGCATCCACCGCAAATTCACACTTCACCTGTCCGGTACGCCCTTTAAAGCACTCGCCGGCGAAAAATTTGCAGCGGATGCCATCTTTAACTGGACGTATGCGGACGAGCAGGCGGCCAAGCGCAATTGGCAGGGCGAGCCGGGCCAAGTGAACCCTTACGCCAGCCTGCCCATGCTCAGCCTGTACACCTACCAGATGTCGGAGATCATCCGGGACGAGGTGAGCCGCGGTGTGGAGATCGATGGCCAGACCGAAGAATTTGCCTTCGACCTGAACGAGTTCTTCAAGGTGAAGCCCACCGGCACCTTTGAACATGACGCCGAGGTGGATCGTTTTCTGGACGCGATGACCACCCAGAACAAATTCCCGTTCTCCACGCCGGAACTCCGCGCAGAGCTGAAGCACACCTTCTGGCTGCTGAACCGTGTGGACAGCGCCAAGGCACTGGCGAAAAAATTGCAGGCGCACCCGGTGTTCGGGGATTACGAGATCATCCTCGCCGCCGGGGATGGCAAACTGGACGACACGGACGAGAACCAGAAGAGTTTCGACCGGGTCAAAGCCGCAATCGCAAAGCACGAAAAGACCATCACCCTCTCGGTGGGGCAGCTGACCACCGGCGTGACCATCCCGGAGTGGTCGGCGGTGCTGATGCTCTCCAACCTGAAAAGTCCGGCGCTGTATATGCAGGCGGCGTTCCGCGCGCAGAACCCCTGCCTGTTCCGCGAAAACGGCGCGTTCCGCCGCAAAGAGAACGCCTATGTGTTCGATTTTGACCCTGCCCGCACGCTGCTGATTTACGAGCAGTTCGCCAACGACCTCTCCGAGGACACGGCAAGCGGCAAGGGCGGCACGGAAGAACGGAAAGCGCACATCAAAAACCTGCTCAACTTCTTCCCGGTTCTGGGCGAGGACGAGGAGGGCGAAATGGTCGCTCTGGATGCTGAAAAAGTGCTCAGCATCCCGCGCAAGATCAAGTCGAAAGAAGTTGTGCGGATGGGCTTCCAGAGCAATTTCCTGTTCCAGAACATCGGCAACGTGTTCAACGCCCCGCAGGAGGTGCTGGACATCCTCGAAAACTTCCAGCCCATCAGCGAAGCCAAGGCCAAGCCCATCGAGATCACCCCGGACACCGGCAAGGAACTTTCTCTCAACGAAAAGGGCGAGGTTTCGCTGGATGAGGGCTACGTCATCGGCAAAGCAGCGGACGTGTTCGGAACCAAAATCTACGATGACACCCCGGCACTGGACACGGCTCTGCAGACCCTGACCCACACGCCGCCCGCCGCCGGCCAGGATCTGGATCCGCTGAAAAAGAGCATCGCGAAAGAGATCATCACGCCCATGGTGGAGCAGGCAAAGCAGGAGTACGGCCGCGGCCTGAAACTGTCCGACCAGAAGCGTTTCGAGAGCAGCGCCAAAGCCAAAATGGATGTGGCCGTGACCCGCGCCATGGACAACTACCGCATCGATCAGAGCCAGCTGGAAACGAAACGTGCCGAAGAGCTTGCCGCCTGCACCACCGCCCAGCAGCGTCAGCAGGTCAACCGGGACTTTGACACCCAGCAGCAGCAAAACACCGCCGCCCTGATGGAGACGCTGCAAAGCACCATTCAGCAGACTGTGCAGGAAATGCAGCAGACCATCGTGCGCACCGTGGAGACCAACCAGAAGGAGCAGGAGAAAAAAGGCTACGAGGACACCGTGCGCGACCATCTGCGCGGCTTCTCCCGCACCATTCCGTCCTTCCTGATGGCGTATGGCGACGAGAACGTCACACTCTCCAATTTCGACCAGATCATCCCGGACAAGGTCTTTCAGGAGGTCACCAGCATCACGCTGGAACAGTTCCGCTTTCTGCGCGATGGCGGGCCGTACATCGACCAGACCACCGGCAAAGAAGAACATTTCGCCGGGCATCTCTTTGACCCCGTGGTATTCGATGATTCTGTGAAGGAGTTTCTTTCCCTCAAGGTAAAACTGGCTGATTACTTTGACGAGAGCCGCACGGAGGATATCTTTGACTACATCCCACCCCAGAAAACGAACCAGATCTTCACGCCCAAGTGGGTGGTGAAAAAGATGGTGGACCTGCTGGAGCAGGAAAATCCAGGCTGTTTCGATGACCCGGACAAAACCTTCCTCGACCCCTATATGAAGTCCGGCCTGTACATCACCGAGATCGTCAAACGGCTCTATCGCAGCGAGGCCATGCAGCGCCGTTTCCCGGACAACGATCAGAGACTTGAACACATCTTTGCAAAGCAGGTCTATGGCTGTGCACCCACTGAGATCATTTACCGCATTGCCATCAGCTATATCCTGGGCTTTGCCAAGGACCACAGCATTACCAGGCACCATATCCGTCAGGCCGATACACTGGAATTTGCCAAGGCAGGCACGATGGAACGGGCACTGGACAGAGTGTTCCGGGAGTAAAACGCAAAATAAGACAAAAGCAAGTGCGTCCGGGGCTTTCCCCCATGACGCACTTGCTTTTTTATGCACAAAAATGTTTTACAGCTTTTTGGCAAGGATATAGCGGTCATAGCCGCCGTACATCTCCCGGCGCGCCCGGATCTCAAAGCCCAGCGCCAGCGCATTGTTCAGGCTGTATGCGTTGTCCGGGCTGACCGTTGCGCCCATGTGGGTGATCTGCTCCGGCAGAAAGCTCA
>CAZUDU010000165.1:0-3564 GCA_964619455.1 uncultured Faecalibacterium sp. | reverse complement strand
GCAGTGAGACTAGATTTTCTTTCATGAAGGAGAACCACACATCATGCCCCTGATCATTCCCAAAACGCTGCCCGCTTACAATGCGCTGTATGATGAAAATGTCTTTGTCATGCACCGGGAGCGGGCGCTGGCACAGCACATCCGCCCGCTGGAGATCCTGATCCTGAACCTGATGCCCACCAAGATCGCCACCGAGACCCAGATCGCGCGGCTGCTGGCGAACACTCCGCTGCAGGTGCACATGACCCTGCTGCAGACCGCCAGCCACTCGGCGACCCACGTTTCGGCAGATCATCTGGAAGCGTTCTACAAGACCTTTGACGAGGTGAAGAACAACCGCTACGACGGCATGATCATTACCGGTGCGCCGGTGGAGACGATGGACTTTGAGCAGGTGGACTACTGGCAGGAGCTGTGCGAGATCATGGACTTCAGCGAGACGAACGTCTACTCCACCCTGCATGTCTGCTGGGGTGCACAGGCGGGTCTGTACTACCATTACGGGGTGCACAAGGAGCTGCTGGAGCAGAAGATGTTTGGTGTGTTCGAGCACAAGGTCACCCGCCCTGCGAACCCGCTGGTGCGCGGTTTTGACGAGGTGTTCTATGCGCCGCACAGCCGCCATACCGGCATCAGCCGTGCGGATGTGGACGGATGCTCGGCACTGCGCATCCTTGCCGAGAGCGATGTGGCGGGTCCTTTCCTGATGAGCACCGAGAACGGGCGGCAGATCTTTGTCACCGGACATCCGGAATACGACAAGGACACGCTGGACGCAGAGTATAAGCGGGATGTTGCAAAGGGGCTGCCCATTGCGGTGCCGGTCAACTATTACCCGAACGATGACCCCGCGCAGCCGCCGCTGTTCCGCTGGCGTGCGCATGCCCATCTGCTGTATGAGAACTGGCTGAACTACTACGTTTACCAGAACACGCCCTTTGATCTGGGAACGCTGGACCGGGTCAAGCACGAGGGTAAATAACAACAAGCAAACGCCCCGGAGAAAAATCTCCGGGGCGTTTTTGTTTGCTTAGAATTTGTACAGAAATCGGTGCTATCCTTGTGTTACAGACGAAAGGAGAGTATCATGGAACTGACCAAAAAACAAACCGGACTGACCGGTACCCAGCTCAAGACCATCGCACTGGTGCTGATGGTGCTGGATCACATCCACTATTTCTTTGCATTCACCGGCGCGATCCCGGAGGCTTTCAGCATGGCGGCGCGCCTGAGCGCCCCGCTGTTTTTGTTCTGCACAGTGGAAGGCTTTGCCCATACCCATGACCGCAGGCGCTATTTTTTGCGCATCTGGGGCATCGGGGCAGGCATGGCGGCAGTGGAGTTTTTTATGATCTACGGCGGCTGGCTGTGCCGTGGGGACGGGTTCTACCCGGAGAACGCTATTTTTCAGGATCTTGTGCTGCTGTGCATCCTGTGGCAGGGCATCGACTGGCTGCGGCAGAAACGCTATGTCCGGGGCAGTGCTGCCATCGGTGCGGTGATGCTGTGGCCGTTTGTGGTGGCAGGGATTCTGAGTGCCTGCCCGCAGATCGTGGAACACCCGACCGTTTCAACGGTGGTGGCGTTCGTCATCACAAGCCCGCTGCCGATGTGGACGAGCATCACGGACGGCGGATGGGCGTTCTTGCTGGGCGGCGTGCTGCTGTACCTGCTGCGCGGCAAGAAACGCAGCGTGCAGGTGGCAGTGTGGGCGGCTGCGACCTTTGCAATGGAATTCGGGGCGGTGTATTTGGCGCTGCGCGGCACGCCGGGATTTGCTTTTTCGCAGATGTTCACGATGTACTACGAGTGGTTCGGCGTGGGTGCGGCGGTGCTCATGCTCTGCTACAACGGGCAGCGGGGGAACGGAGCCAAAAAGCTGTTCTACATTTTTTACCCGGCGCATGTGTATCTGCTGTACGGCTTGAGCTGCTGGGTGTATACGATGCTTTTATGAGGTGATCTTTGTGGCGAATATCCTTGCGGTGGACGATCAGGAGGAGCTGTGCCGGGTGCTCAGAACCGCGCTGGAACGGGACGGGCACCGGGTGCAGACCTGCACCTCCGGGGCGGCGCTGACCGAGCCGCTCTGCCGCTGGGCGGACTGCATCCTGCTGGACGTGACCATGCCGGGCGAGGACGGGTTTTCGGTCTGCCGCCGGGTGCGGGGGCTGACCAATGCGCCCATCCTCTTTTTGACCGCCCGCACCGATGAGCCGTCCGTGCTGGAAGGGCTGGGCATTGGGGCGGACGATTATCTGGCAAAGCCCTTCCGCATTTCGGAGCTGCGGGCGAGGGTGGCGGCACATCTGCGGCGGCAGATGCGGGCATCCGTCCGTCGGATGGTGCGCAGCGGGGTCTGCTTTGACCTTGCAGCACAGGAGGCGCAGGTGGAGGGGGCAGCGCTGCCGCTGACCCGCTCGGAGTATGCCATCTGCGAATATCTGGCGCTGCACGCCGGGCAGACCTTTACCAAGGAGCAGATCTACGAGGCGGTGTTCGGGGTGGACGGTACCTCGGACGGTACCGCGGTGACCCAGCACATCAAGAACATCCGCGCAAAGTTCCGTGCGGCAGGGCTGGCCGAGCCGGAAACGATCCTGAAAACCGTTTGGGGGGTGGGCTACCGATGGAAAAGCGAAGACTGATCTCACTGCATGCGGTGCTGCTGCGGTATCTGACGGTGTCGGTGCTGGTGTGCGTGCTGACAGTGGTAGTCTGGATCGTTGGGTTTATGCTGCTGGTCTTACACAGCGGGTGGTTTTTGCCCGCGAATTACGGGGCAAGGGTGTCCCAGCAGGCGGCGCAGGAGATCCTGCCGGAAATGACTGCTGACAGCTTTGACCCGGCACGGCTTGACCCCATCTGCCGCTACGCACTTTTTGCGGCGCAGGGCGGGGAGCTGCTTGCCACGAACATGGATGAAAGCCATCTGGAAAAAGCGATGAAGGAATGGCAGGGCAGCTCCAGCCGTGAGGTGTTCTATTTACAGTACTACACCCGTGCAGCCTTGCAGGATGGTACGGTCTGCCTGCTGCAATACGACTACGCGGTAGTGTATGCAGACCCGGCGCTGCGGAGCTGGCTGCCGGATGTGCAGCTGATGCACCTGTGCCTTGGTGTGGTGCTGCTGGTGGGGGCGGTGGCGCTTTGCACCCACCGTACCGGGAAATTCCTTGCCCGGGAGACCGCCCGCCTGACCGAGGCTGCCCGCAAGGTAGCGGTGCAGGAGCTGGAGGATGCCGTGTTTGAGGGCGCACAGGTGAAAGAATACGATGCTGCACTGCGGGCTTTGCAGGGCATGGGGGATCAGCTCACCGAGAGCTTGCAGCGCCAGTGGGAGCTGGAGCACCGCCAGCGACAGCAGATCATCCGCCTTGCGCACGAACTGAAAAACCCGCTCAGCGTCGTGCAGGGCAATGCAGAGCTTCTGGCAGAGGATGATCTGAATGAAGAACAAAAGGAGCAGGTGGCGGCGATCCTTACCGGGGCTGAGCAGACCCGCACCTACCTGCTGCGCATCCGTGCCGAGGTGCAGACCCCGCTGCGGTTCAAAAAATAAAA
>CAZUDU010000164.1:0-3569 GCA_964619455.1 uncultured Faecalibacterium sp. | reverse complement strand
TTCCAATACAGAAAAGAAAAGAGGTGCCGGAGATGGCTCAAAAAGAGAACGACGAAAAATACCTGTTAAAGTCCCTGAATAAGGCACTGAAGGTTCTGGACATCCTGGCTGTGCGAGAGGATCTCACCCTTACAGAGATCTGTTCCATTACAAGATTGGACAAAACCAGCGCGTTCAAGATCCTGTATACGTTGGAGCGCCGCGGTTTCGTATTGAAAACTCCGGACGCTCACTATCGGGTAGGCGAAAAGATCGCCCACTACAACCACCAACGCTCGGAGCGAAAGAACATTGTGGATGTTGCAACAGCACCGATCCACTCTCTTTGTTTTTCCACAAAAGAAACGGTCAGCCTTGCCATCCTGAACTCCAACGGGCGCAGCATCAACATCTACGCCGAGTCTGGCACTTCCCCGGACTTCGTTCCCTCCCGCATCGGTCTCGAGCTCGATGCTTATTCCGTCCCGGTCGGCAAGGTGCTGCTGGCATACGCTTCCCAGCAGATGGTCGAAACCATCCTGCAAGATGCCCCCCTGAAAGCCTACACATCCTATACCATTTCCACACCAGCACAGCTCTACGAAGTTCTTGCAGAGGTGCGCACACAGGGTTACTGTCTGGACAGTAACCAGCGCTATGACGGGCGCAGCTCCATCGCCGCCCCGATCTTTGATAACAACGCCCAGTGCATCGCCGCGCTTGCGCTGGTCTGCACCACCGAGACCTTCGCAAAAAAGAAGGACGAGTTCCTCCGCAAGGTTCTGGAGACCGCCGCGCACATCTCGCGTGAAATGGGCTATCCCGATCCGGACTCCCCCGTTCATTCCTGAAAGGAGAATCGCAAATGATCCGCACGATCCCCAACATGAAGATGACGATCGACCCCAATGCCCGTATCGCAGAAAACGCTACGCTCGTTGGTGAAGTCGAGATCAGTTCCGACGCCAGCATCTGGTATGGTGCCGTCCTGCGTGGAGACAGTGGCGCTATCAAAATAGGGCGCCGCTCCGCCATTGAAGATAACGTGACTGTACATTCCTCCACGACCGTTGGCAACAATGTCATCGTTGGGCACAATGCCGTCATCCACGGCTGCACCATCGAAGATGGCTGCTTGATCGGAATGAGTGCCACAGTTATGTCCGGCGCTGTCGTGGGCGCAGGCAGTCTGGTTGCCGCCGGGTGCCTGATCACACAGGGCACGGTCATCCCGCCAAACAGCCTCGTGATGGGCGCCCCTGCCAAGGTCATCCGCCCGATCTCGGAGGCACAGCGGAAGGATCTGTGTCGTTTTGCAGACGAATACGTTCAAAAAGCAGAGATGCAGCTTCTCCGCTGGGACGAGCAAAACCAATAAGATCTCGCTCCGAATCATCCATGCCGTTCTTTCTTTTTAAGCAGAATAACGCACACAAAAAAAGAAAACCAGACGGATCTGTGGTAACACAGGTCCGTCTGGTTTTTTTCATACTCAGTCAAACGCCTTCGCGATCGACTCCATCGTTTCAGGGGCAAAGGGATCGCCGATGCCCGCTTCTGCGACCAGCTGCGGGAAGCTCTTTTTCCCGGAATCCTTGCAGAATTGCAGGTAGCGCTCCCACGCGCCCTTCGGGTCCTGCTGCGCCATTGCGTAGAAGCCCAGTGCACACACCTCCGACAGGCCGTAGTCGATAGCGTAGAACGGCCAGTGGAACACATGGCGGATCTGCTGCCAGCCGCGGCCGGTGACGTAGAAGCCATTCTCAGCACAGCGCTCGGTATAGCCGGGGAAATATTCCTCTTCCAGCCGCAGCCAGAGTGCGTTGCGCTCCGCTTTGCTCATATCAGGGTGGGTGTAGATCTCCTGCTGGAACTCGTCCTGTTCGCACTGGAACAGGATGCGGCGGATCGCGCCTTCCAGAATGGACTGGCAATAGTCCCCTGCCCGCTCGCCGAAGAACAGATCCATATACGGCAGGGTGAACAGCTCCATTGCCATGGCGTGGGTCTCTGCTACCTCAGAGGTCAGCCAGCACTGCTCCCGCACCGGCTCGGCGCTCTTGAGCCACGACTGGAACGCATGACCGCCCTCATGGCACATGATATAAGCGTTCTCGCTCGTACCGTCAAAGTTTGCAAAAATGAACGGAAGACGGTACTTGCCCAGCGTATCCTGATAACCGCCGCCGCGCTTGCCGCGCCGCTGCTCCACATCAAAAAGCTCGTTGTCGAACAGCACCTTGGCAAACGCCGCTGTTTCAGGCGAGAGCTTCTCGTACATCTCGCGGGTGCGTGCAAGGCTCCACTCGGTGCCGCCCAGCGGAACCGGGTCACCCTGCGGGAAGCTGATGCCGTCGTAGCAATACAGCTTATCCAGCCCCAGACGCTGTCGCTTGCGCTCCTGCTGGCGCTTCCAGACCGGGACAAGGTAGCGTTTAGCCTGCGCAATGAAGGATGCCACCTCCTCTGCGCCGTAGCCGATACGGTACATCCGGCGGTAGCTCAGCTGTGAATAGTTCTCGTAGCCCAGCATTTTTGCCTGCTTGTCGCGGTTTTTGACCAGCTTATCGAAGATCTCTTCCAGCTCTTCGCTCTGCTCCATCCACGATCTGCCCGAAAGGAGGTTTGCCTCCCGGCGCACGGCACGATCCGGCGAGAGCATCGGCTGGGTGAGCTGCTCGCGCGGGATGCTTTCACCCTCCCACTCGACCTCCGCATTGGTCACGAGCCGGTTGTACCGCTCCGAAAGCTCGCTCTGCTCCTTCATCAATGGGATCAGGCGGCTGTCGAAGCTCTGCTGACCGATCTCGGTGATCTCATACGCCTGCTCTCCGATGTACTCCCGCAGGAACGGCTGCATGGGCGAGGCGAGCAATTCCTTATCAAAATTGTTGCCGATGTCCCGCAGCTCCGGGCCGATCTCATCATAGTAGGCCTGCTCGGCTGCATAGAAGGGATCATTCAGATCCATGTCGTGCCGGATGGATGCGAGGGTCATCGGGGTCATCCGGTCGTTCAGCCGGTAGCACGCTTGTTGCAGCGCAAGAAAATCCTCATAGCTGACCGCACTGCGGAGCTGCCGAGTCAGTGCGTCATAGTCCGCACGCAGCTCCTCCAGCGTGATGCGCTCATAAGGCATCTCAGAAAATTTCATCGTGTACAGCCTCCTTACACAGAACACAGCACCGTCAGCACCACTGCCACAGCAAGATAGAAGATGCCGGGCAGCAGCGCGACCGAGGAAATGAACTTGTCCCATTTTTCCTCACGGCGGCGCCTGGTGTAGTCGTAATAGCTCTCCTGTGCCGGGTTCTGCTCCCGCGTGCGGCGGGAAAAACTCCGGCGCAGTCGGTAGGAAATGTAGCCAAAGCTGTCAAACCCACCAAACAGCGAGATCAGCAGCAAAAGCCCCGCACCGCACCAGAGCACCGCTGCGGCAAAAAAGCCGTTCGACCACGCAGCAAGCGGCGCCCGGAAGCCGCTCTGCCACAGCGAAATGACACACGCAGCCGCCGTGCCCGCCAGAAAAGAGACGAGCAGCGCACGGTGGTACTTACTCAGTCGGTTCATTGCGCTTGATCTCCTCCTGA
>CAZUDU010000163.1:0-3584 GCA_964619455.1 uncultured Faecalibacterium sp. | reverse complement strand
CCACATTGGTGAAGCCCAGCACCGAGGCAAGGAACTCGCCCTGCGGATACCAGCGCTTGGAGTCCTGATTGATGCGGATGCCGGTGATGCCGTTCGTTTCGCAGAAATCGCGCACCGCATCGGCGGTCTGCCGCTCGACCCGGTATTTCAGCAGGCAGTCGTTGGAGTGCCGGTCGCTGAACTTTTCCAGCAGGGCGGCGGCGTTCAGCTCCAGAATACCGGCCAGCCCGTCAGCGGCAAGGGTGATTTTTTCCTCCGGCATCTCACGGGGAGAAGCACGCAGGGTCCAGCAGCTGCTGTTTGCGGCCAGCAGAACACCGTCCGCACTGTAAATTCGGCCCCGGTCGGCGGGCACGACCGTGTCCCGCAACTGCTGGCCGAGCGCACGCTCGGTGTACCAGCTGCCGGCGAGCAGCTGCAGCCAGACCAGCCTTGACACAAGCCCGCCGAAGCAGACGATGCACAGCACGGCAGCGACAAAGCGCGCCCGTACGCGGAAGGCGTGCTCCGGCAGGGTGTGCAGCAGACGCGGCAGTTCCGGCATGGTGCTTCCCCCTCCTTTCAGCACTGCTAGTCTATTCGCCCAGCGGTTCCGCCATGACTAACCACGGCGTTGGCGGCGTACAATAAAGGAGCAAGGCTGGGAGGTGAAGCGGATGAAAAAGCACGGAGCCGGCGTTCCGGCGCAAAGAAAACTGCCGCGGCGCACCCTCCCGGCAATGGATCTGCCTTTTTTGATCCTGGTATTGACGCTGGTGGCGTTCGGGCTGGTGATGCTGGGCAGTGCCAGCAGTGCGGTGGCGCTCTACCGCCGGGGCGATGCCTTTGCCTACCTGCGCCCGCAGCTGCTGTATGCTGCGATGGGCATCGGCGGGATGTGGGCGGCAAGCCGGGTGGACTACCACATCTATCACAAGCTGGCGTGGTGGCTGTTGGGGCTGTCGCTGGTGCTGCTCGCGGCGGTACTCTTTATGCCGGAATACAACGGCTGCAAGCGGTGGCTGGTACTGCCGGGGATCGGGACGCTCCAGCCCAGCGAGATCGCCAAATTTGCGGTGGTGCTTGTGTTTTCGCACATCATCTCGCTCAACCACGACCGGATGCAGAGCTTTGCGGTGGGGGTGCTGCCCTTTGCGCTGGTGCTGGGGAGCGTGGCGGTGCTCATGCTGCTGGAGCCGCATCTGTCCGGCACGCTGCTGATCCTTGGCATTGGCGCGGTGCTTATGTTCGTGGGCGGTACCGGGCTGAAATGGTTCGTGCTGGCGGGCGCGGGCGGCGCGGCGGCGATCGGAGCCGCCATCGTCATCATGCCGGATCTCGTGCCCTATGCCGCCAGCCGCCTTTCTTCGTGGCTGGATCCCTTTGCCGACCCGTTGGGGGATGGGCACCAGACCATCCAGAGCCTGTACGCCATCGGGTCGGGCGGTGCGGCAGGGCTGGGGCTGGGCAACAGCCGCCAGAAGCATCTGTTCGTGCCGGAGCCGCAGAATGATTTTATCTTTTCCATCCTGTGCGAGGAGCTGGGCTTTCTAGGGGCGTGTGCAGTCATCCTGCTGTTTGTGCTGCTGCTGTGCCGCGGCATCACGCTGGCCGCTCATGCGCCGGACAGGTTCGGAGCACTGCTGATCGTGGGTTTTGTGGTGCAGGTCGCGCTGCAGGCGGTGCTCAACATCGCCGTGGTCACCAACACCATCCCTAATACCGGGATCAGCCTGCCGTTTTTCTCCTCCGGCGGCACGAGCCTGATGATGCTTTTGGGCGAAATGGGGATCGTGCTGTCAGTCTCACGCGGGGAGACCTAGCCGGAAGGATGGATCCGGGCGGCAGAAATGGGTACAGAGACGGCTGAAAAAAGGAGAAATGACCGGACAAACAAAATGGGGCGGGATCTGCTCCAAAATCAGCCCGGATTGACCGATCCCCCTCGTTTTGCATAGGATGAGATATCTTTTGCAGAACGGGGGCATTGGCATGGCAGGGGATTTTGTGATCACGGGCGGGCGGCGGTTGTTTGGAACGGTGCAGATCCCGGCGGCAAAGAACAGTGTTCTGCCGCTGCTGGCGGCAGCGCTGCTTTGCAGCGGTACGGTGCGGCTGAAAAATGTGCCGCGACTTGCGGATGTGGAGGACTGCCTTGACCTTCTGCGCGCAGCGGGCTGCGCGGCGGGCTGGCAGGGGGCGGATATCCTTGTCTGCGGTATGCCCCGGAGCTGGCAGCTGGAACGCAAAGCAGCCGGGCGGATGCGGGCCTCCATCCTGTTCTGCGCCCCGCTTCTGGTGCGGCTGGGGCGGGCAGAGACAGTACTGCCCGGCGGGTGCAGGATCGGGGCAAGACCCATCGATCTGCATCTGGAAGGGCTTGCCCGGATGGGCGTACAGTACCGGCAAACCGAGCGCGGGGAGCTGAGCCTGTGTGCCCCGCACGGCCTGCACGGGGCAGAGATCCATCTGCGCCTTGCCAGTGTAGGTGCGACCGAGACGCTGATGTTGGCGGCAGCGTCTGCCAGAGGGGAAACGGTACTCACCAATGCGGCAAGAGAACCGGAGATCGTCGATTTGGCGTCGTTTTTGAACCAATGCGGGGGCTGCGTGCAGGGGGCTGGCACCAGCACCATCCGCATCCGGGGCAGGCAGATCCTGCGCGGAGGCAGCTTTTGTCCGGTGGCGGACCGCATCACCGCCTCGACCCTTGCGTGTGCCTGCGCAGCGGCAGGGGGCAGGGTGGAGCTGACCGGCTGTGCACCGGCACTCTATGCGCCGGTGCTGGAGACGCTGGGACGGATGGGCTGTGTGGTGGAGCGCGGGGCAGAGAGAGCCGTCCTTGCGCGGTTCGGGGATCTGCGCGGCGCGGGCACAGTGCACACCGGGGTCTATCCGCAGCTTGCGACGGATGCTGCGCCGCTTTTGGCGGCGGTGATGCTTGGAGCAAAGGGAGAAAGCTGCATCTGCGACCATGTGTTTGAGCACCGCTTTGGCTGCGCAGAGGGGTTCCGGGCGATGGGCGCAGGGGTGCGCACACCGGGGCAGAGCATCAGTGTAGAACCCGGCGGCAGACTGCACGGTGCGTGTGTGGCGGCACCGGATCTGCGCGGCGGTGCGGCGCTGGTCATTGCAGCGCTGGCAGCGCAGGGAAACAGCCGGGTAACTCATACGGAATTCATCGACAGGGGGTATGCTGATCTGGCACAGACTTTGTCGGCTCTTGGAGCACAAATCCGGCGAGAAACCATCCGCGAAGAGGACGGCGTGAAAAAAAGAACTTCAAAAAAGCAAAATAACCTTGCATTCGGGGCAAAAAGATGATACGATAATGCTATATAAGTATCTCATAAGAGAATATCTGTGCAATTTTCACAGTTCCAAGATAAAAAACCCGATGGAGGAAAAAGTTATGGCACTCATGCTCGATGAAGAAATGGACGAAAACGTTACGACAATCAAGGTGATCGGCGTTGGCGGCGGCGGCGGTAACGCTGTGAACCGCATGGTGACCGATGGTTTGCAGGGCGTGGAATTTATCGCAATGAACACCGACCAGCAGGCACTGGCAAAGAACCACGCAACGGTCAAGGTCCAGCTTGGCA
>CAZUDU010000162.1:1452-3606 GCA_964619455.1 uncultured Faecalibacterium sp. | reverse complement strand
CAGGAGCTGTTTGTACACTTCGCTCTTGGAATAGGGGGTGCCCTGTGCGGCTGCCTTTGCCGCAGCAGTCGGGCCAAAGCCCTGCTCGGTCAGCTCCAGCGCACGCTGTGCCGCCTGCTCCAGCGTCAGGGTCTCCTCCGCGCCGACCGTCTCGGCGGCACCCGCCATGACCAGAACATACTCGCCGCGCGGCTCGTTGGCGGCGTAATGCTCCACCGCTTCGCCCAGCGTGGTCTTCCAGATCTCCTCGTGGAGCTTGGTCAGCTCGCGGCAGAGGGTGATGCTGCGGTCTGCGCCAAAGGCGGCGGTCAGATCGTCCAGCGTGGTGCGCAGCTTATGGGGCGCTTCGTAGAAGATGGTGGTGCGCTTTTCGTTCAGCAGTTCTGCCAGCCGCTCCCTTTTTTGCTTGCGGTTCACCGGCAGAAAGCCCTCGAATACCCAGCGGGAGGTGTCCTGCCCGGACACAGCGAGCGCCGTGACGCAGGCAGAGGCAGCCGGGATGGGTACGACCTTGATGCCGCGAGCCAGGGCATCCCGGACGATTACCTCGCCCGGGTCGGAGACGCAGGGCATGCCGGCATCCGAGCAGAGCGCACAGCTCTCCCCTTCCTCGATACGGCGCAGGATCGCTTCACCCTTTTGCAGTGCGTGCTCGTAGTAGCTGACCATCGGTTTTTTCAGCCCCAGAAAATTCAGCAGCTTCATGGTGACGCGGGTATCCTCGGCGGCGATGAAATCCACTGCGCCAAAGGTCGCCGCGACGCGCGGCGGCATATCATCCAGATTGCCAATCGGCGTTGCTACGATATAAAGTGTACCAGCCATAGGGTCCTCCTAGATAGACCAGATCGTTAAGATAATGCGTCTTGGCGCTCCCTTTGGGAGAGCTGGAGAGCGCAGTGAGACGGAGAGTGCGGGGAAACGGTCAGGATCCGACCGGTTTCCCATACAGCGCGGCACCGGCTTCGATCAGAACATCCGGCTCGATGCGCAGCCCGGTCTTGCGGTTCTTCTGGGCTTCCACCAAAAACAGCCACGGTGCGCTGTCTGCCTTGTTCTTGACAAAGGCGAGGCGCTTGGGTTCCAGACGGTGTGCCCGCAGCACGGCGAGCACTTCCGCCAGACGCTCCGGGCGGTGGCACATGGAGAAGCGTCCCCCGTCCTTCAACAGGCGGAACGCACATGCGCACACATCCTCCAGCGCACAAGTGTTTTCGTGCCGGGCATCGGCGCGCGCGGCGCTCTGGCTCTGCGGCCCGGCGGTAAAATAGGGCGGGTTGCAGGCGCAGACATCGAACTGCCCTTCCCCCTTGCGGAAGGTGCGCAGATCCGTGTTGTGCGGGGTGATGTGCTCAATGCCCTGCTCGGTGAGCGCAGCAGTGAGCAAGGCGCTGCCTTCGGGCTGAAGCTCTACCGCTGCACAGGGTCCGCGGTGCCCGCGGTCGTGCCATTCCAGCGCGACGATGCCGCAGCCGGAGCACAGATCGGCAGCCGTCTGTGCACGCTTTGGCTCGCAGAAGCGCGCCAGCAAAAGTGCGTCCGAGCCGAACCGGTGCGCCGGGGTGCAAAAGACCTCGGTCTTATTATACAAGACTTCCGTAGAATGTTCCATAGACAGAGTGCCGATTCCTTTCAAAAAAATACAAGGGATGCGTGGGTGTTTTTTGAGCAGAAACAGAAAAGCAGCAGACCCGCTTTGGACAGGTCTGCTGCTTTTGATGCGTCTTTGTGGCGATAGCCGTGAGAATTACTCAGCGACGATAGCACCAGTGGGGCAAGCGCCCTCGCAAGCACCGCAATCGATGCAAGCGTCTGCGTTCACGACAGCAACGCCGCCGTCAACAGCAACTGCACCAACCGGGCAAGCGCCCTCGCAAGCGCCGCAGCCAACACATGCGTCAGTAACCTTGTGTGCCATAATAGAACTCTCCTTTACTCCCCGTGCCATGATATTATGAAGAAATGCGTGCGGCACGGCTTTTGCGCATCTCTCCGGAAATTGTATCCTTGTCTGCATTTTAGCAAAGCAAAAACGAAAAGGCAAGACTAACCGTACAGCGCAAACAAGAAATACTCTTTTTTTGGTGGGTTGCACAAAAGCATAGGCTAACTTATAGCCAAAATTGCAGGAGATTTTTAGCGAAAATCACGAAG
>CAZUDU010000162.1:0-1352 GCA_964619455.1 uncultured Faecalibacterium sp. | reverse complement strand
TTCTTGCAGCCGGGGCAGCGGCGCTCCTCGTCCGAGCTTGCCACCACCGGTGCGGGGTTGCGCACGCCGGAGTAATCGTCGTCCGGGTCGGGGCGGCGGGGCGCACGCTTGCCGCCGCTGATATACTCGCACACACCTACTTTATAGTAGCGCGGGGACAGGCTCTCGGTGCTGCAGCGCACCCGCAGGTAACCGGAGACGGGGTTGACCTCCAGCACGGTGCCAACGCCGTCCGGGGTGCGCACGGTGCTGCCCACCATCGGCATGATGCTGTTCAGGTATTCGTAGGCGCTTTCCTCGTAGGCAAGGCAGCACATCAGGCGGCCGCAGGCGCCGCTGATCTTGGTCGGATTCAGAGAAAGCCCCTGCTCCTTCGCCATCTTGATGGACACCGGCTGGAAGTCCTTCAGAAAACGGCTGCAGCAGAACGGCTGCCCGCAGATGCCCAGACCGCCGATCATCTTGCTCTCATCGCGCACGCCGATCTGGCGCAGCTCGATGCGGGTGTGGAAGATACCGGCCAGATCCTTGACCAGCTCGCGGAAGTCCACCCGCCCATCGGCGGTAAAGTAGAACATGATCTTGGAGCGGTCGAGGGTGTACTCGGCTTCCACCAGTTTCATTTCCAGCCCGTGGCGTGCGATGCATTCCTGACAGGTGCGGTAGGCGCGCTTTTCGTCCTCGCGGTTCTGCTTCATGCGGCGGATGTCCACGCCGTCTGCCATGCGGGTGATGGGCTTGAGAGCCTTGGGCACCGCAGAATCTGCGATCTCACGCACGCCCTGCACCACCTCGCCGCACTCGACACCGCGCGCCGTCTCGACGATGACATACTCACCGGTCTGGATGTTGGCATCTGCGGGGTCAAAAAAATAACTTTTTCCGTTTTCTTTAAAACGGACAGAGATGACTTTTTTCATATCGTTCCTCGTTTTATCGTTCGATCTATGGGATGAGCCGGGGAAATGCGGCTGTTCGTCCATTCTAAAGGATAGTATAACATAATCAGGATCGATTTTCTATCAAAAAAGAAAAGCTGGATGCAACAATCCTGCACGCTGAGCCGTATAAGGAACGGGAAGGGTCGAAACTTCGGCAGTAAACAGCAAAAAATTGGAAAATCAGGTAATATTAAACAAAGACCCGTTAAAGATTTGAGAAAGATTGCCCTGACATCTATTGCAAGCAGGGGACTTGCGTGTATAATAGAAAAAGTGAAAGTGTCCCGTAAAGAGGGAGGAACTGTCGGAATGGAACGCCCGGCAGAGAAACGGTAGGAGAAACATGGAAAAATTCAGCGTAAAAAAACCATTCACGATCCTGGTTGCGGTCATTATGGTTCTGATGCTGGG
>CAZUDU010000161.1:0-3681 GCA_964619455.1 uncultured Faecalibacterium sp. | reverse complement strand
CCCACAAGTAGAGTCAGAGTCTACCGCACTACCACTATGCAAATCCCCAATATTC
Source organism: uncultured Faecalibacterium sp. (assembly GCA_964619455.1). GTDB lineage: Bacteria > Bacillota > Clostridia > Oscillospirales > Ruminococcaceae > Faecalibacterium. The sequence goes on along the minus strand of CAZUDU010000161.1, from coordinate 3,626 downwards.
AGTTCGTCAGACGGCTCGGCGCTGCTGACAAGGGATATTATACACGCGGCGACCCGAATTGTCAACTACTTTTTTTATTTTTTCTGCAAATCTTTTTCCGGCCCTCTTGCCAAAAAATTTCTTTGCCCCTCTTGACACCAAAAGCCGTTGGGAATACTCTAAAGATAAGGTATCTTCCGGGCAGAGCGTGCCGTACGCCGCCCTTGTCCCGCGCCGTGCCGTCCCCCGAAAAACTGACGAAAGAGGGCTTTTGAAGATGAAAAAACGTGTAGGAATCCTGACCTCCGGCGGCGATTGTCCGGGTCTGAACGCCACCATCCGCGGCGTTGCAAAAGCACTGTACGCCCGCATGGGCGATAAGGTGGAGATCGTTGGCATCCTGAACGGCTACCACGGTCTGATCAACGGCGATTACAAAGAAATGACCGAGGACGACTTCCGCGGCATCCTGACCCTTGGCGGCACCATTCTGGGCACCAAGCGCACCCCCTTCAAGATGATGCGCGTGGTGGAAGAGGACAAGATCGACAAGGTCGCCGCCATGAAAAAGACCTATAAGGATGCAAAGCTGGACTGCCTGCTGTGTCTGGGCGGCAATGGCACCCACAAGACTGCCAACCTCCTCGCACAGGAGGGGCTGAACATCATCGGTCTGCCCAAGACCATCGACAACGACATCTACGGCACGGATGTGACCTTCGGCTTCCATACGGCAGTGGACATTGCCACCGATGTCATCGACCGCATCCACACCACGGCGGGCAGCCACAGCCGGGTGATGTGCATCGAGATCATGGGCAACAAGGCCGGCTGGCTGACGCTGTACTCCGGCATTGCAGGCGGCGCGGATATCATCCTGCTGCCGGAAATGCCCTACGACATCGACCGTGTGTGCGATGCAGTGGAGCGCCGCGCCGCCAAAGGCTCTAACTTCTCGATCATCGCGGTCGCAGAGGGCGCACTGAACTGCGAGGAAGCCCAGATGAAGCGCAAGGAGTGGACGGCTAAGCGCGCTGAAGCGGGTTTTGGTGCCACTGCCACCAACCGCATCGCACAGGCGGTACAGAAAAAGACCGGCATGGAGACCCGCGTGTGCATCCCCGGTCACATGCAGCGCGGCGGCAGCCCCAGCGCTTATGACCGTGTGCTCGCCACCCAGTTCGGCAGCTATGCCGCAAAGCTGGTGGAGATCGAGCGCTACGGTGTGACCGTGGCAATGGTCAACCGCCGTGTCACCGAGAACCGTCTTGCCGACATTGCCGGCAAGACCCGCAACGTACCGGAAAACTGCGAGCTGCTGACCGTTGCGCGCCGCATGGGTGTGTGCCTGGGCTGAGTTTTTTCAACATTCAAAAGGGCTGGCGTGGAAAACCACGCCAGCCCTTTTATTGTTTCTCTTTTCGCAGCTTCGCCCTCTCAGGCGCTCACGCGCCAGCTCCCCCAGAGGGGGAGCCAAGAAGTGTAGCGGCAAGCATCATCTCTTCGCCCTTGCCTCTCCCCTTGGGAGAGGTGTCTGCGTCAGCAGACGGAGAGGGCGAGCGCATCGATCTCTTTCAACAGTTTTTTCGCAAGTCACTGCTCTTCAGCGGCCGATCAGCAGGTCGCGGCGGCACTCACCGCCCACGGTCAGCACCGCGCGGCCGCCGTAGTGGCGCAGCACCACCTTGCTGCTGTCCTTGCAGCCGTCGCACAGCAGGGTCAGGTTGAGGGTGGTGGACTTACCCTCGGTGGTCAGAACCACCGTGCTCACACCCTGATCCAGCAGCTCCTTTGCCTGTTCCACGGTAAAGCGCAGCACGGTGTACTTGTCCGGTGCGGCAACGGTCAGCACGCGCCCCTTCTGGCTGGCCGTGTACAGGATGGACTTGCCGAACAGACCGGTCATCTTGATCTCCACCGTCGGCATCTGGGCAGTCTCGGTCAGATCCTCGACCCCGATGAGCATCACATTGCCCTGAATGGCATCGCCCAGCGGTGCAGCATAGCCGCCGTAGGGCAACTCCTCCTGTGCGGAGTGCAATGCGATGTCGCCCTGCACCATGATCTCAGCGCTCTGCGGAGGCAGGTAGCCTGCGATGGTGGGATCGTTGAGATCTGCCTCAGCAGCAAATGCACCCACCGACAGCATCGCGGCGGCACTCAGAACGACCAGACCGGCGCTCAGGGTACGAACGGACTTTTTATTCAGCATCTTCATCAGAAATATCCTCCTGAAATATCATGGTCGAAGACCGACCTTTTCTTGTCAGCGCACCGGTAAGTACCGGTTTGCCTTTCTGTACTGTAAACGTCTGACCGCACCGGATTATTGCACTGCTGGCAAATTCTTTCCAAAAAACGCACTACGCACCGCCGCGCCGCCTTATAAAATACGCCTTGTCGAAGGTTTTTCCGCTTTTTGATTTTTCCGCAAGTTCCGTCCTTAAGTCGTGAAATCCTTTCATCTTGTATATGAGTAAAACTTCTTGACAGGGCTGGAAATTCGTGCTAAACTGAACCCACTTTGAACAAAAAGCAAATGCGATGACGGGGATAAAACGACTTTTCTCCATTGCAGAGAGCCGCCGGGCGGTGCAAGGCGGTGTGGAGGTTCTCGGTTACTGGCCCCTGAGCGGCAAGGCTGAAACAATAGTAGGTCTTGACGGATGCCCACCGTTACCGGGGCAGCGATTCGCCGCCAAAAGCCGATCGTGCAAAGTGGCTGTGTGTTCCGCACAGCAAGGAGAGTGGTACCACGGGTGCCCTGTGAAGGACTTTACAGGCTCTCGTCTCTCAAGGTTTTCGCCTTGAAAGACGGGAGCCTTTTCGTTTATTCTGATGACCGATCTGGAGGAAAGTATTATGATGGACGCAACCAAGTACGCACCGGGCTACTACCCCGTACCTGCCGGCTATGACAGCTGGGTCAAAAAGGATCACATCGAAGCCGCACCCAACTGGTGCAGCGTGGATCTGCGGGACGGCAATCAGGCGCTGATCGTGCCCATGAGCCTTGAGGAAAAACTGGAGTTCTTCCAGATGCTGGTCAAAATCGGCTTCAAGGAGATCGAGGTTGGCTTCCCCGCCGCCAGCGAGACCGAGTACGAGTTCCTGCGCACCCTGATCGAAAAGGACATGATCCCCGCCGACGTCACCGTGCAGGTGCTGACCCAGTGCCGTGACCACATCATCCGCAAGACCTTTGAGGCAGTCAAGGGTGCGCCCCGCGCCGTCATCCACTTCTACAACTCCACCTCGGTGGCACAGCGCGAGCAGGTGTTCCACAAGTCCAAGGAAGAGATCAAGAAGATCGCTACCGACGGCGCAGCACTCGTCAAGCAGCTCAGCGAGGAGTACGAGGGCAACTTCCTGTTCGAGTACAGCCCCGAAAGCTTTACCGGCACTGAGGTCGATTACGCCGTTGAGGTCTGCAACGCCGTGCTGGACATCATGCAGCCCACCCCGGAGCGCCCCATGATCATCAACCTGCCGGTCACGGTCGAGATGAGCATGCCCCACGTTTACGCAAACCAGATCGAATACTGTGACAAGCATCTGAAATACCGCGACAGCGTGATCATCTCCACCCACCCCCACAACGACCGCGGCACCGGCGTTGCCTGCGCAGAGCTGGCAGTGCTGGCAGG
>CAZUDU010000160.1:0-3682 GCA_964619455.1 uncultured Faecalibacterium sp. | reverse complement strand
TTTTTATGCGGATCTCAAAACCAAGCGCACAGCAGATCGTGGAAGAGATCGGAAAACTGGTGCATCAGAACATAAACCTGATGGACGAGACCGGGACGATCGTGGCGAGCAACGATCATGGGCGGATCGGCAGCTTCCATCAGGGGGCATACCAGATCATCCAGAACCATTTGAGTGAATTGTATATTACCGAGGAGCAGGCCAGAACGCTGCCTTTGGTGCGCAAGGGGATCAATCTGCCCATTGAGGTGGATGGACAGGTAGAAGGTGTTGTGGGCATTACAGGTGCTTACGAGGAAGTCTTTCAGTACGGGCAGATCGTGAAAAAGATGGCGGAGATCCTGATCCGGGAAAAGATCGCAATGGATGCGCAGAGATTGGACCTGCGTGTTCATAGCCGTTTTCTGGAGGACTGGATCCTTTCCAACGGGTTGGAGAACCCGCAATCGTTGTCGCAGCGAGGCTTTGCGCTGGGGATCGACATCCGCACGCCCAGACGCTGTATGGTGGTGAGCGTCCGGAACCGCACGGATTATACCAAGTCGCTCGAAGGTCAGCAGATCATCGAAGAGGTGGAGCAGGCGGTCGAACGGGAGATCGCAGGCCGGGGAGAACTGATCCTGCGCAACGCGGCCCGGCAGATCCTTCTGCTGCCTTATCAGTCAACAGAGGCGCTGGAGGGGATAGGGCGGCATCTTGTCAAAACGATCCAACGGCTGTTCCATATCCAGCTTCTGATTGGGATCGATGGCAGGGCAGAGGATGTGCATAGTGCGTATCTGCAAGCCAATCGCGCGTGGAGGGCGGCAAACCACAGCAAAGGCGCGATCCTTTGTTATGAGAAGCTGAATACCGAGCTGATCGTGGACGAGGTCTCACAGCAGGCAAAACAGCAATATCTGTCGAAGATCTTCTGTGCTTGCTCTCAGGCAAAACTGCGGGAATATATCTGCGTGCTGGAAGCGTGGTTCAACGCCGATGGATCGCTGTCACAGGCGGCAGATACGTTGTTCATTCATAAAAACACGCTGCAATACCGGCTTAAAATGCTTGCGCAGGATACGGGGTTGGATTGCCGCAAATTCAGTCAGGCACCAGCGCTGTATCTGGCAGTGCTTTTTTACCGGGATCTTGAAAATGAGGGTGTCATTGTCGATTTTGCATAAATCATAGAGAACTGTTTTTATGAGTTGTCTTGCAAACCAAGGTTTCTTTGCTTTTTAGGGTTTAAAAAACATGGCGTTTTGCGGTAAAATCCTGTATAATATCCATAGAAAAGCGGAACGCATGTACGAAATTGTTGCTGTTCTGCACAAAACCAAAAGGAGGACTGCAAAATGACTGGTTTACCCCTGATCCTTGTTTTTGTCGCGGCTGTTGTTTTGATGATCGTGGCGATCTCGAAGTGGAAGATCCATCCCTTCCTGTCCATCATGGGCGTTTCGCTGGTGCTGGCGATCGTGGCCGGCATCCCGCTGACGCAGATCGCAGATGTCATCGGTGCTGGCTTCTCCGGCACATTCACCTCCATCGGTATCGTCATCATTCTGGGTGCGTTGGTCGGTTCTATCCTGGAAAAGACCGGTGCAGCACTGAAGCTGGCAGATATGGTGGTCAAGCTTGTGGGTCAGAAAAATCCGGAGCTTGCCATCGAACTGATGGGCTGGGTCGTTTCCATCCCGGTGTTCTGTGACAGTGGCTTTGTTATTCTGGACCCGATCCGCAAAGCACTGGTTCGCCGTACCCACACCTCCAGCGTTGCAATGACCGTTGCGCTGTCTGCGGGTCTGTACATCGCTCATGTGTTCATCCCTCCCACGCCCGGCCCCATCGCTGCTGCGAATACGCTCGGTGTTGGTGACAATCTGCTGCTGGTCATGGGCATGGGCGTTCTGTGCTCCATTCTTCCGTTGGCGGCAGGTCTGGTCTACGCAAAGATGATCGGCAAAAAGGTCAAGAGCGCGGACGAAATGGTTACCTCTGACGAAGTCACTAAGACCTACGAAGAGCTGGTGGCAGAGTACGGTCAGCTTCCCGGCGGTTTCAATGCGCTGGCTCCGATCCTCGTTCCGATCGTTCTGATGGCACTTGGCTCCATTTCCTCGATGGCAGGCTGGACCGGCTTTGTGTCCGAGCTGTGCACCTTCCTGGGCAAGCCCATTATTGCGCTGACGGCTGGCACGCTCTGCGGTGTTATCCAGCTGGCAACGGCCAATAAGCTGGACTGCTTCTATGACCTGACCAACGAGACGCTGAAGGTCACTGGTCCGATCCTGTTCGTTACCGCTGCGGGCGGCGTTCTGGGCAAGGTCATCTCTTCCACCGATATGGTCAACTACATCACCAGCCATGCCGAGATCCTTGGCTCGCTGGGTCTGGTGTTCCCCTTCCTGCTGGCGGCGATCCTCAAGACGGCACAGGGTTCTTCTACGGTCGCGATCACAACGACTGCGGGCATCGTTGCTCCTCTGATGGGTTCTCTGGGTCTGGACAGCCCCGCAATGATGGCATTGACCGTTATGGCGATCGGTGCAGGCGCAATGACCGTTTCTCACGCAAACGACTCCTACTTCTGGGTCGTTACCAACTTTGGCGAGATGACCCCGGATCAGGGCTATAAGACCCAGACGGGTATGACTCTGACGCTGGGCATCGCTTCGATCATCAACGTTCTGTTGATATCCCTGTTCTTCTAAATCAAAACAAGCAGGGCGGGGAATCATCCCCGCCCTGTTGCTGTTTGTTGAAAGGAGTAAATCATGGAACGAACTATGCGTATGCATGCGGACAAAATCGTGGCTTCGTCGATTCAGGCGGTTCTGCCGGATGAGGCGGTAAAACGCGCTTTGAGCGGTGCGGAGCTGACGGGGCGCATTGTGCTGGTGGCGGCTGGCAAGGCTGCCTGGCAGATGGCAAAGGCGGCTTCGGATCAACTGGGTGAGCGGATCCACAAGGGTGTCGTCGTCACAAAATATGACCATGTAATGGGGCAGATCCCGCATGTTACCTGCTACGAAGCAGGTCATCCGGTGCCGGACGAGAATTCTTACAAGGCAACGCAGGCGGCGATCGACGCAGTAGATGGACTGACAGAAGAAGATACCGTGCTGTTCCTGCTGTCGGGCGGCGGCTCGGCGTTGTTTGAAAAGCCGCTGATCCCGGCAGAGGATCTGACCAGACTGACGCAGGAGCTGCTGGCGTGCGGCGCAGACATCGTGGAAATGAATACGGTGCGCAAGCGTTTTTCGGCGGTCAAAGGCGGCAAATTTGCAGTGCTTTGTGCACCGGCTAAGGTATATGCGGTGGTGCTGTCCGACATTATCGGGGATCCGCTGGACATGATCGCTTCCGGGCCTGCCTATCCGGATTCTTCTACGGCGCAGCAGGCGCAGATGATCGCAGAAAAATATCATCTGACCCTGACGGAGCAGATGCGTGCGCTGCTGGAGGTGGAAACACCCAAGACGCTTTCCAATGTCACAACGCAGATCACCGGTTCCGTGCGGGAGCTGTGCCGTGCGGCAGAGGATGCTTGCAGAGAGCTTGGATATGAGCCGGTGACCCTTACGGCAAGCTTGTCCTGCACGGCACGGGATGCCGGTGTGATGCTTGCAAACATTGCACAGTATCATCAGGATCGGCAAAAAAGTCTGGCTTTTATCATGGGCGGAGAAACGGTGGT
>CAZUDU010000159.1:0-3685 GCA_964619455.1 uncultured Faecalibacterium sp. | reverse complement strand
GCGGTTGCCGCCGCTCCAGCTGTAGCGCTCAAAGACCCGCACCGCACAGCGGGCAGTCCCCTCCCTGAAATCGCTGCCCGCCTCCAGCTCTGCGGAAAGGCTGCTTTCCGGGATGCCGGTCTCGATCAGATGCAGCACCTGATCAAAGCTCTTGCCGCGGATCGTTTTTTCCATGAGCGCCATAGAAGTACCTCCTTTGTGATCGCCGCGCTTGGGGGAAACCGTCTTGCATTCACCCCTCACGGCGCTTTTTCCAGACAAAATACCCCGTATAAACCAGCCACAGGGGGATCGCCGCCAGCGTGACCGTGCGGCTGACCGCCAGCCCGTCCGCCTCATAGACAAAATCCACATTGCTGTACCCCGCCGGGCAGAGCACCGCCATCAGACCTTCATCCACCCGCAGGATCCCGGTCTCCGCGCCGTTGACATAGGCGGTAAAGCCGTCATCATAGGGCACCGAGAAAAAGACAAGGTTCTCTTTTTCCAGCCCGATCTCAGCGCTGAAGCCGGAATTGGTCATCCTGAAATCGCTGCACGCCGAAGCCCGGCGGTCGCGGCAGTCCTGCACATAGCGGCCGTAGCCCGTATCGTACAGTTCCTCTTCCGGGAGCTTCGCGAGGTACTTGCCGTAGACGGCGGCGTCCTCTTCGCTGAGGACGAGCGCCCGCATCAGCAGGTTGGCGCGCACACCCTTGGCGGTGTCCTCGTAGTCGCTCTCGGTCAGGTAGTAATCGTAGGTGAAGCCCATCGGCACATAGTTGTCATTGCGGTAGAGCACAAAGCCGTCCTGCGTATCGTAATAGATCCAGCCTGCATCCGCTTCCTTCTCAAAGCTCTCCTGATGCTCCGGGGTGGTGATGAGGTATTCCACACTCAGAAGGCCGCGCAGTGCATACTCCGAAAGATCCGGCTCACTGCGCACGTCTCTCTTGACCCCCACCGCCGGGTAGAAGCTGAGGATGCTGGGAGCGGCCGTGCTGCCAAAGTATTGCAGACTGCTCTTATCCAGCCAGACCCCGAGGTTGTCGTGGGTCTTGTAGGTGTCGATGCGGTAATCACCCTCCGGCAGATGCTCCTTGAGCAGCAGGGCGTTGTTGTCCTGCTCGACCAGATCGCTGTCGGTGTACCACTGCCCGAACTTACCGATGCCGATGTGCACGATGCCAAACAGCATCGCAAAGACGAGCACGGCAGAGGTCATCCGCATGGCAAAGTGACGCTCCCCGCGCCATTTGCCGCAGATCGCCCGGTAAGCGAGCAGACCCAGCAGGCCAAAACCCAGCACTGCCGCGTACTGCCCCGGATTGCTGAGCACGCCAAAGCTCCAGCTTCCGGTGTCGGTATCCTGCACCGGAACGATGGCAAACGCCAGCGTGGCAAGCATCAGCCACCCGATGCCCTTGGCCGGAGCATCCAGATCAGCATCCGTGCTTTCCAGCGCGCAAGCGGTCATCTGGCAGAGGATGAGCACCGGCATATAGTACCAGCGCGCGTAGTAGCTGGAGTTGAGCGCATAGAATGCGCTGTTCAGGATGGGCACCAGCGCAAACACCGCACAGGTGGCAACGATGCGCTTGCAGCCATCCCCCTTGCGGCTGCGCCAGTATGCCACCGCACCTGCCAGCGAGCACAGGGGCAGATAGGCGGTCATGCTGGTCCACTTGATCACGCCCTCCGACCAGATGGAGGTGATATAGGGCGAGTCCGGCGGCAGGATCCAGCTGACCAGGATCGCAAGGTACTGCTGCACGCGGGAGTAGGTCAAAAAGCCCCACCCGGAAGAAAGGTCGATGGTGCGCGGGTTCTGCAGCAGCGAAAGGATCGCCGGGAGCAGCAGCAGGCAGCCCATCGCCACGCCCAGCACGCTCTCGAATGCCAGCTGCGCAAAGAGCCGGGCATTCAGCCGGATCTCTCCTGTCGTAAGCTTGCAGACAAAATAGATGACGAGGAACAGCACCTGCCCCACAAAGAAGAAGTAGTTGTCCAGCAGGTTGACCGCTACCCAGAACGCAAACAGCCCGTAGCGCTTTTCATGGATGGCTTCGTCCAGCGACCAGAGCAGGAACGGAAACAGAGCGATGACGTCCAGAAAGTGATTAAAAAATACGTTGTACAGTGAAAAACCAGAGAACGCATACAGGCAGGCGCCCAGCATGGCGTAGTCTGTCTTGTGCACATAGCGGCGCAGGTAGAGATAAGCTCCCGCACCCGCCACCGCAAACTTGAGCACCAGCAGCGGTGCCATCAGGTAGGGCATCCAGCTCTGAGGAAAGATAAGCGAGAACCAGAAGAACGGCGAACCGTACAGGTAGAAGGAATACGCATTCATCGTGCCGCTGCCAAGGTCGGTCGCCCACGAGAAGGTGTTGCGCGGCAGGCTCACCCCGCCCACGCTCGTCAGCCCGTCCGGGTAGCCTGCGCCCTTGAAATAGCCGTTCAGATACCGGTAAAAGCTGATCTGCTGGCTGTTGAAATCGCCGGCATAGTGGAAAAAGCCGCCGTCCAGAAGGTAGAACGGCAGAAAGATCAGTGCTGCCGTCAGCGCACACAGCGCTACGGTCTGCCACAGCTTTTCTTCTCGATGCCCCAAAAGCCGCAGCTTCCGGGACGTGCCAAACTGTTCCATTGCGTCCTCTTTCTCCCCCGAAGCGGGGAATGGATTCATTTTTATAAGTATAGCACGAACAACGGGATGAAAAAAGGACTTTTCTTCATCAAAGCCTTGACAATCCGTTGCCGGGCGGGTATGGTGAAGAAAAATCCATTCAGGAGGGTCTTATCATGTTGTATCCGTTCAGTGCTCTGCTCGCCCGCATGAAGTATATCACCCGCTGGAGCCTGATGCACTCCACCCGCGCCGAATCGCTCAGCGAGCACACCTGCGATACCGCACTGCTGGCGCACACCCTCTGTCTGATCGCGCGGCGGTACACCGGAACCCCCTGCCGCCCCAAAACGGTAGCGGTGGCGGCACTGTATCACGATGCACCGGAGATCATCACCGGCGATATGCCCACCCCGGTCAAGTACCATTCCTCCGCCCTGCGGGATGCCTACAAGGCGCTGGAAGCCGAGAGCGTGCGCAGCATGGCACAGCTTTTGCCGGACGAGCTGCGGGAAGAGATTTTCCCCTTTATCTCCGGCGAGCTGCTCACCGCAGAGGAAAAGGCCCTGCTCAAGGCCGCCGACCGGCTCTCTGCACTGATCAAATGCATGGAAGAGCAGCGCAGCGGCAACCATGAGTTCGATGCAGCGCTTGAACAGCAGCGCACCGCACTGGAGCAGATGCACTGCCCGGAGGCAGACTGGTTCATGGAGCACTGCCTGCCCTGCTACACCCAGAATCTGGACGAGCTGACGCGTGTGTAAGGAGGACGAAACACCCTCAGTCCCCTGCGGTGACAGCTCCCTTTGCACAAGGGAGCCTTTGGCAAAACGATAATGCTCACCGCACCGCCAGAGTCTTCCCCTTGAGGGGAAAGTGTCTGCGACCAGCGGGAGCAGACGGATGAGGTGGAAGGCAACGGCAACGTATCCCGAAACCATGCGCCCTCATCAGTCTCGTCGCAACGCTCCTCGACAGCTTCCCCCGACCGGGGGAAACCTTTGGCAAGGAGATGACGCTTGCCGCACCGCTCTTGCCTCTCCCTTTGGGAGAGGTGCCGAACAGCGTGAGGCGGAG
>CAZUDU010000158.1:0-3726 GCA_964619455.1 uncultured Faecalibacterium sp. | reverse complement strand
CTGCTCTCCGCTCTCCCCCGCACTGAGCGCACACATCGCTGCTCTGACCGAGCTGTATGAGCGTGTGCCCTCCAAACACTGATCTCCCCATTTTTCTCTTTTTTCTTTCGCTGCATCGCGCAGCAGCCGCAGAAAGGTCTCCCACGCGGGGGCTTTCCTGCGGTTTTTCTTTTGGCGCAGATTTCCAGAGGAACATTTTTTCGCTGAGGCAGAGCGGTGCGCAATTTTGTTTTTCACGTTCATCCGCTGATTTACTCTGATTTTGTCACAGTAAATTCACAAAACAAGCCGTTTTTACCCGCTGAACCACCTTGTCATTTTTATACAGATATGCTACAATTCAGGTAATGGTTGATCTGCGCTTGTGCAGATTAGACGAGCGAAAGGAGTTTTCCATCATGGAATATAATAATCAGCGTATGCTGCAACTGCCCACTGTTTATGCAGTTCTCTCCGAGGAGGAAATGACCTACATTGACGGCGGTGCATTTTCGTTCAATATCACGCCGGAGCAGGTCGCAGTTTTCACCATCAACCTTACTGTGAACACCCTGAATCTTCTTGGCCAGGGTGCCGTGGAATACTTCTCCACCATGCTCCAGAACGGCTTCAATGACGGTCTTTCCCTCTATGGCATTCTGGATCATCAGTGGGGCAAAATGAACACCTGGAGCAAGGTCGCTGCAGGCGGTCTGGCCGTTCTGGGCGGTTACTATGTCTATATTCAGGTTTACGGCATTGTACAGAGCATCAAGCAGCTTGTCGGTGCCTTTAAGGAGAGTTTTGCACAGATCAAGGCCGATCAGCAGGCGGCCAATGCTGCTCTTGCACAGCCCACGCTGCTTGCTGTCTGATCGGGTGTCTGCTGAACCGTTTTAATTTTCTGAAAGGAGCGTTCTTTTTATGAAAGAGCTTCAACTGCCCTCTTCTTATGCGGTCCTTCCGGAGGAAGAACAGCGTATGATCGCAGGCGGCGGTGAGCTGGGCGACGCGCTCAACAATTTCTTTGATCATCTTCATCTGGACGATCTGTTCTTTGGCAGCGGGTTGATCTCGTTCTCCATCTCTTTTGTCCCGATGCTTCTGTTCAACGTTGTCAAAACCGGTGTCACAGCTGCATTCCGGGTCTATGACACCATCTCGTCTTTCTTTGGGTTCTCCAACGAGACCGTAGATGAGATCCAGACCTTTGCAGAACGCTGATCCCCTTGTTTGATCGTAAATAAAAACGTCCTCGGTGTTCATCTCGGAACATCGAGGACGTTTTTTCGTTCTTCAGATCACGCGGAGCGCTCCCGCCTCCCGCAGGCGCAGCACATAGCAGCTCCCCTTGCCGAACACCCGTTCGATCTCGTTGCAGTATTGCTCCAGTCTGGCACGCGGCACATACGCCTGGATCGTTCCGGCAAAGCCGCCGCCCTGCATCCTCCATGCACCCTCGCTGCCCTGCAAGATGCTCTGGGTCAGCGCCAGCGCCACCGACAGCCCCTGCTGCCGGACATCCGATGCACAGTATACATTCTGACACAGGGTGAACGAAGAGACGCCGCTGGCGTTCACCAGCCGCGCAAACCGTGCAAACCGTTTCTGTTCCAGCGCATCCCGCTGCTCCAGCGCACGCGCATTCTCCTCAAAATAGTGGATGGCACGCAGCACAGCACGGTCTCCGCAGCACTCGCGCAGCCGTGGCAGCGCCGCCCAGAATTCCGGTTCCGGCACTTCCCCCAGAACCTTTTTGCCCAGACACCCCGCGACCTGTTCCATCTCCTGCCGGATCGCAGCAAACTCCCCCGTCAGCTCACTGTGGCTGGCATGGGTATCGGTCACACAGAGCAGCATATCCGGCGGCAAAAGCCCTTCAGCGTGGATCTTCTCCACCTTTGGTGCCGCCGGGTCTGCAAAGTCCGCAAAGATGACGCCGCCCATTGCACTGGTGAGCTGATCCAGCAGGCCGCTCGGCTTGCCAAAGTAGATATTCTCTGCATACTGGCAGATCTTTGCCAGCGAAGGCGCATCCAGCCCACAGTCGTATTCCCCGTTCCAGACCGCCGCCATGCCCATCTCAAACGCCGCTGAGCTGGACAGCCCTGATCCGCGCAGCACATCGCTCGTAGTGTAGGCATCAAAGCCGCCAATGCACCGGCCCGCCGCACGCAGCCCCTCTGCAATGCCGCGGATCAGACTGGCCGAGTGGGTGCTCTCCCCTTCCTGCGGCTCTGCCGTGGCAAGGTCGATCACATCCAGCTTGTTGAACCCGTGCGACTTGACCCGGACATAGCCGTCCTCGTTGCGGGCGGCAACAGCGACCAGATCCAGCGTGACCGCCGCCGCCAGCCCATAGCCGTGCTGATGGTCGGTGTGGTTTCCGCCCAGCTCTGCACGCCCCGGCGCCGAGTAAATATGCACCTGCCGTCCGGGACCAAAATACTGTTCAAACTGTTCCAAAGCCGCACAGTAACGCTCCCTCTGACGGGCAAGCTCCTGCGGACGATCCCCATACAGCGCTGTGAGCGAGGCATCCCATTCCCCCGCAGCGATCCTTTCTCTGAGCTGTGCACTGGTCGCCATACTTGATCCCTCCCATGAAAAAACAGATGAGGTATTTTTTATTACGCCTATTGTAATGTATAAAATCCATTTTTTCAATTTCTATCTGCAAAGGAACGCGAATTTTGGCGTCCAGCTCAAAGAATAAGATGTACTTTTGTTGAATTTGCGGGGGATTCTGTGGTATACTGGAACCATCACGCAACGGCACGGAGGCAATGCAGCTATGGCGGACGTTTATAAGCAGTCCTTTAAGCAGAATTATACCAACAACATCGAGCTATCCATCTTCAATTGCGGTTTGGAACGCTGTGCACCCGGCAAGACATGGGGGCCCGGTATCCGCGATCACTACCTCATCCATCTGGTCGTGTCCGGCAAGGGCATTTTTGAGGTCGGCGGGCGCACCTGGGAAGTCAGCGCGGGCGATCTGTTCTTTGCACGCCCCAGCCAGCTCATCCGCTACACGGCCGACGAACAGCACCCCTGGGAGTACAGCTGGGTCGGCTTTAACGGCGCGTGTGCCCATAAGCTCGCCGCTCAGCTCCCCTTCAGCGATGATGCCCCCGTCCATCACACGCAGGACCCGGACGGGATGCGGGACGCATTGGCCAACATCTATTCCTCCCGCGGGCTTCAGCCGCAGGACGAAGCTGCCATGGTCGGGTATCTGTATCTGTTCATCGCTGCACTGATGAAAGAGACCATTGAAGGCCGCCCGCACGCAGCCTCTTCCTCCAGCCAGTATGTGCTCAACGCGATCAAGTACATCCAGTTCAACTATTCCCACGACATTTCCATTGATGACGTGGCAAAAAGCGTGGGCGTGTCGCGCAGCCATCTCTACCGTGTCTTTATGCTCAACGTTGGCAAAAGCCCCATCGACTACCTGACGGAATACCGCATCAACGAAGCATGCAAGCTTTTGCGGGCAGGCAATCTGTCCATTGCCGAGGTCGCAGTTTCGGTCGGTTTCTTTGATCAGTTTTATTTTTCCAGAGTCTTCAAGCGCGCAAAAGGCGTGCCGCCCAGCAAGTATTTTTCCTCGCAGCCTGCCGCATCTGCCGAGCAGAGCCAGGATCCGCCCCAGACGATGTGACCATCACGCAAAGGAGATCAACATTCCATGCCTTTACAGAAAAATCAGATCCTGACACTGCGCATCGAGCGCCTTTCCAA
>CAZUDU010000157.1:0-3789 GCA_964619455.1 uncultured Faecalibacterium sp. | reverse complement strand
ACCTTCTCCCAGTCGAGCGCCGTCCAGTCGGGCAGGAACTGATCTGCGATGGCGCGCAGTGCGTCCTCGTCGCGGGCACTGACCGCATCCGCGATGCCGATCACGCGGAAGCCGGCGTTGTGTGCGGTGGAGGCGGCGTAGATGGCATCCTCGCACACCATGCACTGTGCAGGGTCGCTGCCGCCCAGCCGCTGCATGGCTTCAAAGAAGACCTCCGGGTGGCGTTTGGATCTTTCGCCCTGTGCGGTGATGAAGAACTCAAAATAGTCCGCCACGCCCAGCCGGGTCAGAACGGTCTGGCACTGGTCAGACCATGTATTGGAGCACAGGCAGATCCGTGCGCCTTCGGCGTGCAGGCGTGCGAGCATCTCCCGTGCGCCGGGTTTCAGCTCCACTGTTTCATAAAGCTCGGCAATGATCGAGCGGATCACGCCCAGGTATTCCTCCTCGGTGATGGGCAGCTCGTATGCCTCGATCAGGTAATGTGCGCCGTCGTACATGCCCTTGTCGAGCAGGATGTCGTGCAGGTCTGCACGGGGCGTTCTGTTGTAGCGCTTGAGCAGCGCCAGCGGCACCGCGCGCCACACGCTGGTCATGCTGTCGGTCAAAGTGCCGTCCATATCAAAGATCCACTGCTTGCATTGCATGAGCAAAAGTCCTCCTAAAGATGATTCTTTTTTAGTATAACACGAAACTTTCACAGGAGGAAGCGCCCGGAACGCAAAAACGGCGAGAGTTTTTGCTGAGAATATGTTATAATTTATACAAATCAGGAGGTGACAGGATGCAGCAGCGGGACACGGTGTGCAAGGCGCTGGTGCTGGCGGGCGGCGGGGCCCGCGGGAGCTATCAGGTGGGCGTATGGCGCGCGTTGATGGAGCTGGGCTGGAAGCCGCAGATCATCACGGGCACCAGCGTGGGCAGCCTGAACGGTGCAATGTTCGCACTGGATTTCTATGAGACGGCGCGGGATATGTGGCTGACCATCCGCAGCCGGGATGTGATGGAGCTTCCGGAAGAAAAGGCGGATCTGTCCGCATTGCATAAATTCCTGCGCGGGGTCGTGCGCGAGGGCGGGCTGGACGTTGCCCCGCTGGAAGAGATCGTGCGGCGGGTGCTGGACGAAGATGCCCTGCGTGCCGCGCCGGTGCGGTTCGGTCTGGTCACGGTGGAGAGCCGCGGGCTGAAGGCGCGGGAGCTGACGCTGGACGAGATCCCGCAGGGCAGGGTAGGGGACTACCTGCTTGCTTCGGCGGCCTGCTTCCCCGCGCTGCGGGCAAGAGAGATCGACGGGGTCAGGTTTCTGGACGGCGGTTACAGCGATAATATGCCGATGGGGCTTGCCAAGAAGATGGGCGCACAGGAGCTGGTCTGTGTGGACCTGGAAGGGGTGGGCATCACCCGCCCCAATCTGACCGGGCTGCCCACCACAACGATCCGCAGCTACTGGGAGCTGGGGGACATCCTGCATTTTGACCCGGACACTGCCCGGCGGAACATGGAGCTGGGCTACTACGACACCCTGCGCGCCTTTGGGAGGATCCGGGGCTGTGCCTATGCGGTGGATGACGAAGCGCAGAGCGCTGCCGATGCGGCGGTGTTCCGGGCAAAGTTCGACCGGCTGCAAAAGCAGGTGCGGGAGAAATACCCTGTGACCCTGACGGCGGAAGCCGCGCTGCGGCTGGCAAAGCTCCGGGACGAGGAGCTGGCCCCGCTGGAAGCCGCCGCCGAGGACGTGGGGGTGGACCCGACCCGGTATTACACGACCGCTTCTCTGGGGGATGCATTTCTGGAAAAATGCGACCGGGAGCGGCTGGAGAGCTTTTCTGCGTTATTCGAGGGCAGCAGCAATGCTGCGCAGGCGGCGTTTGCCGCGCTGCTGCCCAATACATTCTTGCAGGCACTGGTCTACCGTGTGCTGACCGTGCCGATGCCGGAGCTGCCGGAGGTGACAACGGATGAAACTGTATAAAGGTGCGTGCGCTTCGCCGGGGCTTGTTCTGGGGCAGGTCAGCCGGATGGAGCAGCATGTGGAGAATTTCGGGAGCGGGCCGTTCGACCCGGAGCGGGAACTGAAAAAGCTGAGCGAGGCGATCCATACCGCGCAGAGCGAGCTGGACTCGATGGCGGAGCAGGCTCCGGTCAACGAGCAGGCGATCCTTCAGTTCCAGAGCATGATGCTGGATGATGAGGGCATGATGAATAAGGTGCGCGACCGGATCCATGCGGGCACCGGCGCGGCATCTGCCATGGATCAGGTGGGCAAGCAGTACGCAGAGCAGCTGGCGAACATGGAGGATAACCCCTACATGCAGCTGCGCAGTGTGGATATCCTGGACGCGTCCCGGCGGGTCGTCAACATCCTGAACAACCGCCCCCGGATGTGGCTCGCGCTGGATCACCCGGTGATCCTTGCGGCAGACCGCCTGATGCCCACCGACCTGTTCAGTGTGCCGTCCGGGATGATCCTGGGTGTGATCACGGCCGAGGGCAGCGGGCAGAGCCATGCGGCGATCATTGCGCGCGCAATGAATATCCCCGGCATCGTGCAGGTGGGGCAGGATTTTCTGGACGACTGCGATGGGCGCACGGTCATTCTGGATGCCTCCAAGGGGGTATGCATCCTCGACCCGGACGCGCTGGCGCGCCAGCAGGCAGAAGCACGCATCTGTGAGCTTCAGCGGGAAAATGAGGAGATGCGCCAGCTTTGCGCTTTGCCGAACCGCACGCGGGACGGTGCACCGTTCGAGCTGCTGGCAAACTGCTTTGGCCCGGAGGACATCGACACGGCAATGCAGTCCGGTGCTTACGGCGTGGGGCTGCTGCGCAGCAGCTATATGATGTTGCCGGGGCGCATTCTGGACGAACAGGAACAGTACTTTTTCTACTGCTCCTGCCTTGCGGCGGCGCAGGGGTGCCCCGTTACGGTGCGAACCTTTGACTTTGGCGCGGACCGCACGGTGGCGGATGCGTATCAGGGGCTGCAATCCTCCAAGCTGGGGCTGCGCGGCATCCGCAACAGCCTGCGCCAGCCACACCAGTTCGAGACCCAGATCTGTGCGCTGCTGCGCGCAGCAGCCCGCGGCCCGCTGCGGGTGATGTTCCCGATGGTGACCGATGTGGAGGACTGGGACGCTGCCATGCGCATCGTGGAGCACTGCCGCAGCATCCTGCGGGAGCGGGGCGTGCCGTTCAATGACAAAACGCCCTTCGGCGTGATGCTCAGTGTGCCGTCGGCATGCCTGACGGCAGACGAGTTTGCGGCGCATGGGTGCGATTTCTTTGTGATCGGCACCAACGACCTGACCCAGTATACCCATGCGGCTGACCGGGGGCTTGCCAGCGCCGAGCGCTACTACCGCCCTGCCAGCCATGCGATGAAAAAGCTGATCACGATGGTGATGGATGCAGCAAAGGAACGCCGCATCCCGGTGACCATCTGCGGGCTTGCGGTGGGCAGCCCGATCAACACGGTACAGTATCTGGAAATGGGTCTGCGGAGCTTTTCGGTCAGCCCGCAGAACCTGCTGCAGGTCAAGAAGGCACTGCTCGAAGCGGACGCCAGACCGGACGAAGAAGAACTGGGTGTACCGTTTTTCT
The DNA here is from genome assembly GCA_964619455.1 of uncultured Faecalibacterium sp. Lineage (GTDB taxonomy): Bacteria > Bacillota > Clostridia > Oscillospirales > Ruminococcaceae > Faecalibacterium. The sequence goes on along the minus strand of CAZUDU010000157.1, from coordinate 189 downwards.
GAAAAAGAAACTTTTTTGTGCAGAAAGACCGGAAATTTGTGCCGTTTGGCTGGCTTTTTTACGCAGATTGTGTTAGACTGAAATCACAAAATCGGTCTTGTCTGCTCTGGGCATGGCCGGAAAAGAATTTGATGAGATAAGTGAGGTCGTTTGCTGTGAAGATCATTCGTGCAAAAGATTATGCGGATA
>CAZUDU010000156.1:0-3827 GCA_964619455.1 uncultured Faecalibacterium sp. | reverse complement strand
CCTACCGTCTGAATGCGCCCGGTCTGGGCAAGGAGCTGGGCTGCACGCTGGATACCCCGCGCGATATGTATCTGGGCTTCTACTACGCGCCCGGCGTGGTGTGCGAGGCGATCAAGACCGCGATGTATGCACAGTGCCTGCTGGAGCTGCTGGGCAAAAAGCCCATCCCTCGTTATTGCGAGGATCACAACGATATCGTGACCTGCTTTGATGCAGGCACGGCGGAGGCACTGATCGGCTTCTGCCGCGGCGTGCAGGCGGCCAGCCCGGTGGACAGCTACGCGGCTCCGGAACCCTCTCCGGAACCGGGCTATACCGATGAGGTCATCATGGCGAGCGGCAGCTTTACGCAGGGCAGCACCATTGAACTTTCCTGCGATGGCCCGCTGCGTGAGCCGTACACCTGCTATCTGCAGGGCGGCCTGAACTTTGCGGCAAGCCGCGCAGGCGTGCTGCTGGCCATCCAGAACGCATACTTCCAGAACTAAACCATACAAACACGCCCCAGCCTTTTGATGATCAGAAGGCGGGGGCGTGTTTCTTTGTATCAGAGAAAAGGGAAGCGGCTCAATCGAGCGGCAAGAGCGGCAGACGAAGCGTGAAGCGGCTGCCCTTGCCGACCTCGCTTTCCAGTGTGATCTCGCCGTGGTGCAGGTGGGCCAGTTCCTGCGCAATGGTCAGCCCCAGTCCGGTGGAGTCGTGCTTGGTGCTGGCGGTGGTGTGGAAATAGCGGTCGAATACAGCGGACTGATCCTCTGGCGCAATGCCGCAGCCGGTGTCGCTCACACAGAGCAGGACAGTTTCACCGGAAATACTGCCTTCCACCCGCACGGTTCCCCCGGCAGGGGTGTAGTGGATGGCGTTGGTCAACAGGTTCTGTACGATCTGTTCCAACCGGATGGCATCGCCCCAGACAGGCAGTGCGGCGGGCAGATCGGCCAGAAGCTGGATCTTTTTTTGCTGTGCTTCAGTCTGGCAGCCCTCGCAGACGGCGGCGCTCACCTCATTGAGCAGCAGCCGGTCTTCGTTGAGGAGGATCTGCTTTTGTTCCAGCTTTGCGGCAAGGAAGAGATCCTCGGTCAGCTTGCGGATAAAATCCACCCGCTGCTGCAGGATAGGAAGCAGGGTGGGCAGGCTTTCCGGTGCGGCTTCCAGTGTTTCCAGCCCGCTGCTGACGACGAACAAGGGGCTGCGCAGATCGTGGAAGATATTCAGCATCATGCTCTTGCGGGCATCGGTCTCGTTTTGCAGTGCCTGCGTGCGCCGTTCCACTCGCTGTTCCAGCTCCAGTGTGAGCTGCTCGGCGCGGTCGAATTGCATGGCGAAGCGGCGGCAGACATAGATAAGGCAGCCCAAGGCAAAGGGCAGGTCGTAAATGCGCGCACAGCGGATGACATAGAGCGGCAGGGACTCCGGGATGCCGAACAGCTGTATGGGGAGCAGCAAAACCAGAAGGCGGCAGCCCATCGTGGGCAGGTAGCCGCACAGCAGATAGAGCGCCGCGCGCTCCCCGGCGGCGTAGGCGTAGGTGAGGAGCAGCAGAACGCCCAGCATCTCCAACGTCAGGATCGGGTTGCGGATGGGGCGGCTGTTGAAGAGGGAGGGGAGCAGAAACAGCAAAAGAGTGCCCCAGACGGCGATCAGTTTAGTGCGTCGCTGCTGGAGCGAGACCAGATGGAGCAGCGCAGCGGACAGCCACAGCGGGGTCAGGCTTGCGACCGGGAAATAGACCCTTGCCATAAGCTGATGCAGCGGGGTGGAGTTGGAGGGGTTGAGGTAGACAGTCAGCCCCCAGAAGAACATGACCACGAGGTAGAGCAGAAAATACCCAAGCTCCGGCTGTGGCTTGAAGCAGAACAGTGCAAGGATGCTGGCGCCCATGCTGACAAAGGCGACCAACGCAACGAGCTGGAAGATGGTGCGCAGTTCGATCCACTTCCATGCAATCGAGGTCGTCAGCAAAAAGGCATTGGGCTGGAAACGGGACGCTACGACAAGCTCGGTCGGCTGCCCGGCGGCGGGAGTGAGGAGAAAGAATTCATCCATCTTACCCAGAGGGGCAAGCCCCTCCGGCACGGCATCATGTGCCTGACCAACGATGCAGAGCACAAGGGCATCGTTGTCCGGCTCAGTGGTAAAGCAGAACCGCCATCGGCCGGGGGAAAACTCTTCCCAGCCAGCCAGAGAAATGCCGGAGGAAAGCTCGCTGGACGAAAAGGCGTAGCACCCTCCGTTTTGCAGCCGCGCGTAGCGGGCATTGAGAAAGAACCCGACAAAGATGATCAACACGACCAGCAAAATCGAGAGCACCGAGCTGGACAGCCATTTCTTCTGCATAAAAAGCTCCTTTGAACGGGTCTTGAGTGAAAGAGCATCAAAACCAATTGCATCATGCGGTCAAATACGATATACTAAAACCAGTATATCAGATTTTGCAGAAAAAGGGGAGACTAAACGCATGATCCGCGTCTTACTGGTCGAAGATGACGAGCAGATCCGCGCGCTGACCGGCGGGTTTTTAGCCGCTCAAAAGGAATTTGAGGTCGTCTGTGCCGGCAGCGGTGCACAGGCACTGACACTGGCGCAGGAACACTTTGATGTGATCCTGCTGGATATCCTGCTGCCGGATACAGACGGTGTGCAGCTCTGCCAGCAGCTGCGTGAAAAGCATCATTGCCCGATCATCTTTACATCCTGTCTGGATGACACCGACACCATTGTAAAAGCACTGGAGATGGGCGGTGATGATTTTCTGACCAAGCCTTACCACAACAAGATCCTTCTGGCACGCATCATGGCGAACGTGCGCCGGGTGCAGATGGACGCGGTAGAGCCGCAGGTGCAGGGATATCATTGTGAAGCGTTCCATCTGGACTCTGATAGCCACAATGTCCTGCGGGACGGCACAAGCGTGCATCTGGCGGATATGGAATACCGCATCCTGAATCTCTTCGTGCGCAACCCAAAAACCTTTTTTACCGCGAACGAGCTGTACCAGAAGATCTGGGGCAAGGAGAGTCTTGGAGATGTGCGCACCGTGCAGGTGCACATCCATAACCTGCGCAGCAAGATCGAGCCGGATCCCGCAAAGCCGGTCTACCTGCGCAATGTGTGGGGCAAGGGCTATGTCTTTTGTCCGGACGGCGCTGAGCCGTAAACAAAACCGAAGAGCATACAGAAACAAAACAGCGCCGCAGAAAACTCTGCGGCGCTGTTTTTCCCTCTATACACAAAAATGCATCAAACTGCGCGCTGGCGCAGGGAAGGCATCGGATCGGACACCGGCGGGTGCATCCCCTCACGGTAATCCAGATCGCCCTGATCCAGACCACGCAGCAGCACTTCGGCGGTGGCAATGTTGGTCGCAATGGGCACACCGTGCATATCGCACAGGCGGAGCAGATTCTGCTCGTTCAGGCTGGCGGCGTCTGCCTTGAGCGGGTCACGGAAGAACAGCACCAGATCCACTTCGTCGCAGGCAACACGGGAAGTGATCTGCTGGATGCCGCCCAGTTTGCCGGAGAGGCAGCAATTGACCGAAAGCCCGGTCGCCTGTTGCAGCATCCGCCCGGTGGTGCCGGTGGCGATGACGTGGTTACGGGAAAGGATGGCGCTGTACGCTGTGCAGAACTGCAAAGCAAGCTCTTTGCGGGAATCATGCGCAAGAATGGCGATCGTCATGGTTTGCTCTCTCCTTTGTCTGTATTCCTATCTTGTGCGGAGCACATGGTTTATATTCACTGAAAATGAAGTGAAATCGTTATCAAGTCGTTACAATATAGTTTTACCGCGCAAAAAGTGTCGTGTCAAGAGTTTTTTTAAAAATT
>CAZUDU010000155.1:0-3847 GCA_964619455.1 uncultured Faecalibacterium sp. | reverse complement strand
AGGCACTGAATCAGAAGATCGACGCGTTCATCGCGGAGCAGAAGGAACAGATCTTGAAAGACATCGCGGCACTGGTCGCGATCAACAGCGTGGAGGGTACCCCGGAAGAGGGTGCACCCTTTGGCGCAGGCCCGCGCGCGGCGCTGGATAAGACGCTGGAGATCGCCGCCGGGATGGGTCTTGCGACCCGCAACTGCGAGAACTACATGGGCTATGCCGAGCTTGCAGGCGCAGACCCGGACAAATATCTGGCGACCATCTGCCATGTGGACGTAGTGCCGGAGGGCAACGGCTGGGCTGGCGACCCGTTCCAGATGCGCGAGCAGGAGGGCTGGATCATCGGCCGCGGCGTTTCGGACGACAAGGGTCCGATGATCGTGACTCTGTATGTCCTCAAGTTCCTCAAGGAGCAGGGCTATGAGCTGCGTTACCCCATCCGCGCGCTGATCGGTGACAATGAAGAGACCCACATGCAGGATGTGGAGTACTACCTCAAGAACTACCCTGCACCGGTGTTCTGCTTTACCCCGGACGCAGAGTTCCCGGTCTGCAACGGTGAAAAGGGTCACTATGGTGCCTCCATCGTCAGCCCGGTGTGCGGCGGTCTGATCGCAGACTTTGAGGGCGGTGTTGCCAACAATGCGGTGCCGGACCGCGCCAGTGCGCTGATCCGGACGGATATCTCCAAGCTGCGCAATGCACCCAACATCACGCTGGAACCGGAAGGGGACGGCGTGCGCATCCGCGGCTGGGGCAAGGCGGGTCATGCTGCCATGCCGGAGGGCACGGTCAACGCCATTGGTCTGGTGGTGGACTATCTGCTGGACAACGGCCTGTGCAATGACGCAGAGCGCGCGTATCTGGAAGTGCTGCACAAGCTGCATTCCTCCACTGCAGGCGCGGGTCTGGGTGTGGACTGCGCAGACGGCCCGTTTGGCCCGCTGACCATCATCGGCGGCCGCATCTTTATGCAGGACGGCAAGCTGGTGCAGACCATCGACAGCCGTTTCCCCACCTGTATCACCGGCGAGGAACTGACCGCGAAGCTGCGTGCAGCACTGGGCGAGGGCGCAGAGCTTTGCGATGTGGACGCGGCAGAGCCGTTCTACATCGAAGCGAACAGCCCGGCGATCCAGGCCTGCATCAACACCTATAATGAGGTGACCGGCGAGGATGCAAAGCCCTTTACGATGGGCGGCGGCACCTATGCCCGCCACTTCCCCTATGCAGTGAGCTTTGGCCCGGAGCATGTGGATCTGGAGCTGCCGGAGTTCGGCGGCCCGATGCACGGCGCAAACGAAGCCGCTCCGGTGGACAAGCTCCTGGAGTCCATCAAGATCTACATCCTGGCGCTGCTGCGTCTGGAAGAGATCGACTTCTGAGGCGGCGGGGATGAAGATCCTTGTCATTGACGGGCAGGGCGGCGGCCTTGGACGCCAGCTCGTGGCGGCGCTGCGGGCAGAGTGCCCGCAGGTGCAGCTGACAGCAGTGGGCACCAATAGCCTTGCGACCAGTGCCATGCTCAAGGCGGGCGCGGCGCGTGCTGCGACCGGGGAGAACGCGGTGGTGGTCAACTGCCGCCATGCAGACCTCATCGTGGGGCCGCTGGGCATCGTGATCGCGGACGCATTGCTGGGCGAGATCACCCCGGCAATGGCGCAGGCGGTCTGCCAGAGCAGCGCCAGGCGGGTGCTGATCCCGATCGACCACTGCGACAACTACATCGTCGGTGTGCCGGAGCAGCCCATCGGGCAGCTCGTGCAGGCGGCGGTGCAAAAGGTGAAAGCGCTCTGCGAGAGCGACTATTGCTGAAAAACAAAATGCAAGCCCGCTGTCGGTCGGAAAACGGACAGCGGGCTTGCTTGGCTTTGCGGATGGGATCAGCAGACGCGTGTGCCTGCCTGCCGGAGACGGAGCTGCAGCAGGGGGCCGAACACGCAGGAGACGACGATCTTGAGCAGATCGAAGAGAATGAACGGGTAAACGCAGGCCGCGAGTGCTGCGTGCAGAGAACAGGACATTTGCAGCATAAACCATGCGGTGCCGCAAAGGTAGCTGACCGCTGCGCCGAGCGCCAGCCCGATGCCGGAGAAAACCGGATGCCCTTTGCTCTTTTCAATGAACCAGCCGCCGATGCCGGCCAGAAAGAGATACCCGGCCAGATACCCGCCGGTCGGCCCGGCAAGTTTGCTGAACCCGGCGCCGTATCCGGTAAAGACCGGCAGCCCAGCTGCGCCCAGCGCCAGATACAGCCCGACGCTCAGTACGGCAAACCTTGCGCCCAGCAGCCATGCAGCAAAGCAGATGACGAGGTTTGCCAGCGAGAGGTGCACGATGCCGATGGGCAAGGACAGCGGCGCCAGAACGCAGAGCACCGCGCTCATCAGGGCAGCGGCGGTCATCTGGTAAGAGGTGAGTTTTGGGTGCTTCATCCAGAGGCCTCCTCACGAACAAAAAAATCCTGCTGCAAGTATAGCGCGTCAGGGGTACTGCCGTCAATGGCAGACCTTGTGCGGCGGGGCAGGATGCAAACGAAGAAAGGAGCCTGTCAATGGGCGGAGGATTTGTTACACGACCTGATTTTGGGATGCCGCAGCCGGATCCGGCGCATCCGCTGACCGAGTTCTATCTGCTGCTGCAAGACGCGCTGGAGCGTGCGGGCAGCTTTGCGCTGCCAGCGCTGTACGCGGGATTTCAGGCGCCGGCACGGCGCATTTACCGGGAGGAAGCCGCGGATTATCTGCGCCTTTCCAACACCGAAAAGGAGGGCTATACGCGGCTGCTGGCCCCGGCAAACCTCCAGCTGGCATACACGACCCTGTATGTCATGCCGGACGGCTCCCCCGCGGCGCTGATGCTCAACGAGGAATGTACCCGTGCGGTGACAGCCGTACAGCTGCTGCCGCCTTTTGTCTGGGAGGATCCGCTGCCGCCGGTGCCGGACTGCCCGGCGGCTCTCACACTGCAGCTGACGATGTCGGATGTGGAGCAGATCGATCTTGACCCGGCGTGGTTGGAACGGCGGCTGGCAGGTTCTGCTGCTGGGAAACGCTGGCTGCACCACCCGCGCGCAGAGGACTTTCTGACGCAGAAGGTGGCGCTGTTCCAGCGGGTCTACCGATACTGAGAGGGGCACGGCGGCAGGGACGGGCGCACCGGACAGACAAAGAACTCTTTCGTTTTTTGCGCAACCATGTTATACTAACGCTTGGAATGGACGAGAAATCCGACACTTGTCTAAAATATCGGCTGCGGCGCAAAAAAACGGGATCGTCTGGGATTTTTTTTGCCGCAGCCTGCAATAATCGGGGCGTCCTGACCGTGTATAGGGTGGAATGTCCCCGTGGAGCGCTGGCTCCACCGAGCCGTTTAGGAGAATAGGGAATGATGGGACAGCTTACAAAAAATGAAGTATTTGCACTGGCGGTGCAGCGTTACAGCGACACCGTTTATCGTGTTGCCGTCCACAACTGCCGATGCACGGCAGATGCGGAGGATGTGGTGCAGGATGTATATGAAAAGCTCCTGCACTATACCGGCAGCTTTGAGAGCGAAGAGCACCTGAAGGCTTGGCTGCTGCGGGTGGCGATCAACCGCTGCCGCGACCTGACCCGTGCGGCGCACCAGAAGGATACCGAGCTGGATGAGAACCTGCCCGCGCCGGGAGCCTTTGAGGACGGCAGCGTGCTGGACGCGGTGCGTGCTCTGCCGGAAAACTACCGCAACGCGGTGTACCTCCATTATTATGAAGGATACACGGCGGCGGAGATCGGGCGGATGATGAAGGCGCCCGCCAATACGGTGCTGAGCTGGCTGCGGCGCGGCAGAGCGCAATTACATACGATGC
>CAZUDU010000154.1:0-3874 GCA_964619455.1 uncultured Faecalibacterium sp. | reverse complement strand
CATCCGGGTTGCGCAGACCACGCTTGACCCCCAGCCGCTCGCTGGTCTCCGGGTCTATGTAGTTGTTCGCAATGTACTCATCGCACAGATTGCGCATCGTTGCCGGGTCAAGTGTTGCCACTTCCGCGTGTGCAAAATTCATAGTGGTCTCCTTTCCGATCAAATACTTTATACCTTTTCCCGTCCATCCTCCATGATGGATATCCCTATCATATCGCTTTTGTGAAGTAAATTCAAGCGTTAAGTGCGTTCTTCTCAACACTGCTCACAAAAAAGAGTTTCTTTTTTTCACCGTTTTGCCGGACAGCATCGCCTTTTCCGCGCAGTTTTGCGCCCCGCATCCGGTATGCTGAAAGAAAACCGTTCCCTTTGGATGGAGGAACCATTTTCATGAAACGATCCTTTCTGCTTTTATGCGGTGTGCTGCTCGTGCTGGGCAGTGCACTCCCGCTGCTTTCCTACCGCATCGCCTGTGCTGCGTTGGAAACTGCCCCTCCGGTACCGGCCAGCTCCTCGGGATCCATCCCGCCCGAAACGCCCGAAAACGCGTTGTCTGCCCTGCAGGCCGACTTCGCCGCGGATACCGGGATCTTTCTGATCAAGGATCAGAACAGCGGCGAGGTGCTCGAGGTCCCGCGCAAAGAATACGTTCTTGGCGCGGTCGCCGCCGAAATGCCGGTCTCCTGGCCGGACGAAGCACTCAAGGCTCAGGCAGTCGCCGCTCACAGCTATGCGCTCTATTGCCGGGATCACACCACCGATCCGGACGGCGCATGGCTCACAGCAGACCCTGCGCGGCGGCAGGGCTTTTTGACCGATCCCGTCCTGCGCAGCTATTGGGGCGTGAACTATGAGGCCTGCTATACGCATCTCTCCGCCCTTGTGGACGAGGTTCTGGACAAGGTGCTCTGCTGCGATGGCTCCGCCGCCGGGACGAGCTATTTTGCCATCTCCAACGGCTGCACCGAAGCAAGCGAGAACGTGTGGGGCGCACCGCTCCCCTATTTAGTCTCTGTGGACAGCAGTACCGACCGCACCGCAGACGGCTACAAGTATTCCGTTACTCTCTCCGATGCACAGGTACAAAAGCTCCTTGCAGACGGGCTTGGCATCCATGCCGACCTTGCCGTGCCGGATCAGTGGTTCAGCGGCCTGACCCCGACCAATGCGGGCTACATATCCTCCCTTTCTGTCTGCGGGCAAACTGTATCCGGCACTGCCCTGCGCCGCGCTCTGGGGCTGCGCAGCACCTGTTTTACCGTTTCTCATCAAAGCGGGAGCTTCTGCTTTACGACCCGCGGCTATGGGCACGGCGTCGGCATGAGCCAATGGGGTGCCAAAGCACTTGCCGAACAGGGGCTTGCCTACGATGCCATCCTTGCGCATTACTACCCCGGCACGCAGCTCTGCACCTGAAACCGGAAGCGCAAAAAGAGCGGTCTGCCAACACAGACCGCTCCATTTTCAGCCAAACAGTAAGGATATCAACCAATTCCTTGCGGAAGTCTCCTCTCCGCTCTTGTCCTCTTCTGCCGGTTCCAGAACCAGCATTGCGCCTTCTTCATCGTATACCGACCAGTAATCCTCTACGCTCTCAGCGGCACCGGACACGGTAAAGTCACTTGCAAAGCAAAGGCTCCCGCCTTCTGAATCGGTCACCATGACCATATAAGTATAGTTGCCCTCCGCCAGCTCGCCAAAGCGGATCTGGCTGTCCAGCTGCTGGAACGACCAGCTCTGTGCATCGATCTGCGCCTCCGCGCTCTGGACTGCGTGATCCTCGATATCCAGGATCACGATCTGCACCGAAGAAAGGGTCGTTCCGGTCGCACTGCTGACCGCACCGGTCAGCGAAACACCGCTGCCCGTGTGGACATTGACCGGATAGCTCATCCCCTCCAGCCGCAGGCCATCTGCCTGTGCCGCCACTGAATTGCTCTCGTTGCAGACATACCAGTAACAGGATGCCCGCGAGACTGCAACACTCGTGCTGGTCAGCGGAACACGCCCCGCTGAAACATTCCGTGCCGGATCGGCGCAGTAGAAGATGCCGTCCGTGTAGTCGGTGAGCAGCACCGCATGCGGGCGGGTCCGGTCATAGAGCACGATCCCTTCCGGGTGCTCCTCCAGCAGCTCGATCAGACGCTGGGTCTTTGCGCTCGTACCGGAAGGCAGCGTCGCATAGCCGACCTGGATCTCTTTATAAGTAAAATCGTGTGATAACCCATTGTACCACGCCGTAGAACGGATACTGTTCTCGGTCAGATCGGTCCAGTCATCCAGCGCATTGAAGTATGCGTAGCGGCGCATCATCATTGCTGCGGACGCAAGCGTGCAGGTTCCGCTACGGCTTTGTTTAAAGTAGAAGCCTGCATCCACGTTCATATCCAGCGCAAATGCCGCCGGAAGGCAGCTGAGCAAAAATGCCACTGTCAGCACAAAGCTCAATAGTTTTCTACGGTGTTGTGTTGGTTCAGCGGTCTTCACTCGGTTCAGCATTCCTCTCCGGCGCAAAATTTACAAAAATCACCGCTTAAAATTATAACAAAAGGTCGTTCCTTTGTAAACATTTCTCCGTGTTTTTTCTCATTTTTCACACGTTTGGTGCAGTGCGTTCCGGCAGGTTGCACAAATGTTTTTCCATGCTTTTGCGCACCGTTCACAATCAACGAATCATCGATGATTTTAGACCCCATTATTCCATCACACGCATTTCCTTCAAAAAAGTCAAAAAAGCAGTTGACAAATGCGCTCTTTCATGCTAAAATAAACGAGTCGTCCGGCACGGACACAAATTGAATATGGGCGTGTTCCCGAGTGGCCAATGGGGACAGACTGTAAATCTGCTGCTTAATGCTTCGGTGGTTCGAATCCACCCGCGCCCACCAAAACACCAGTGTTCTTCGGAACGCTGGTGTTTCTGTTTTTGTACGACTTTGCAAAAATATATAAGGGGTGGATTCGAACAGCATCGGCGACGACGTAGCGGTCGGCGCAAAAAATCCTGTGCAACAGCGACGACCGCTGCCTGCAGCAGAAACAGAGAGGAGCTGTTGGGGCAGCGGTCAGCAGGACATGAACACCGCCCAAGGTGCGAAATGGACGCTGGGCACCGCGGCTCGCGACATCCACCCGCTCCCACCAGAGCAATTACAGACCTTCTTCCCATCCGTTCGTATCTTAAGTCGATAAGTTCAGACACTATGGATCCAACCCGGTTTGTCATACAAAATCCAACGAAGGACATCGCTCATGCAAAAAGTAATCATCATTGGCTGCCCCGGTAGCGGTAAAACGACCTTTGCAGAAAAACTAAACAAAACGACCGGTCTTCCGTTATATCACTTGGATGCGGTATGGCATAAGCCTGATAAAACACATATCTCCCGGGAGGATTTTGACCGTTCCATCGCGAGGATATTCGATACGCCCGAATGGATCATCGACGGAAACTATAACAGAACTCTGGAAATGCGGCTCAAGCACTGTGATACGGTATTCCTATTTGATCTCCCAACCGAACTCTGTATCCAAGGTGCAAGGGATAGACTTGGCAAACAGCGTTATGATTTGCCTTGGATCGAAAAAGAGTTAACGCCCTCTCTGGAACAGTCCATAGAGGACTTTCCGCACAACAGTTTACCAAGGATCTACGAGCTGCTCAAAAAATACGAAGATGATAAACAAGTGATCGTGTTTAAATCAAGAGAAGCCTCAGATCATTATTTAGAAACCATCCGGTAAACGTTCCGTTCCTTCCGTCAGATCTCAATGCAATTCTGCTGGGCGTTCTTTTCAAAAGACGCCGGTCTTTCTCCGTCCCCTCGTTATCAGCAGATCCTCTACTTGAACCGCCGCAGCAAGCCTGTCCCCT
>CAZUDU010000153.1:0-3879 GCA_964619455.1 uncultured Faecalibacterium sp. | reverse complement strand
GCCATAAGCCAATTCTCCTTTTTTTGTTCCACATAAGCCTGCTCGGTCAGTTCAAGGCGGAGTTTCCCGTTTTGCAGGCAGACCGCCGCTGCGTACGGCAGAGCCGCCAGCGCCGCAGTGTCCACGAGGCTTTCGTCCTTGAGATTGATGGAGATCCGGTTGCCCCTGCGGGCAAGAGAGACCACGTTCGCCTCTCCTCCTACCAACGGGTACAGCTCGGTTTCCAGTGCTGTTTGTGCACGTTCCACCTGCATCGTTCTTGTCTCCTTTCCGGGCAGGTCTTCACCTACTCAGCAAAAAATTTATATATTCGCACCGCCCTCGCGCGCCGGGCAGTGGATATACCGATAAAACAAAAGTCACCCGGCACAGCAGAGCGCAAAACTTCCCCTTTTTGCAGGCAAAGTCCCGTTCGCTCCGATGTTCTGGGTGACGCCCCGCAAGCTTCGTGCGGGTAACGATCCGAAAAAATCGAATAGATTCAGTTTTTGTCCGCCGCAGCCCGCTCACAGCAGACCCGGTGGATGTGCATGATCAGATAAAGTTGTTCTTCCCGGCTGCAAGTCCAGCCGTAGGTATCCCGTAAAAACAGGTCGATCTCCAGCACGCAGGCGTAGATCTCCGGATACTCTTTGCGCATGGTCATGAACATCGCATCCATGCTGTTGTCCGAGTTGAGCGGCTTGCCGTGCATCATCCGCTGTACCAGATACCGCAGATGCATCGCAAAGCGGGAATAACTGAAGCCGTCCTTGTCCAGCCGGACGTCAAGGTTCTCCTCCACAAGATTTGTGATCTCGGAAATGACCTTTGCCGTCAGGATGGTGGAGTGCATGTCCCCCACCTCATTTTCCGCCGTGATGATATGCATCGCGATGCTCACGATCTCACTGTCCGGCAGGGCAACGTCCAGCGTTTTGCAAAGCTGGTGCATCCCCTCCTTGGCAATAGCATATTCCTGCGGGTAGAGGTGGCGGATATCGTAAGCGAGCGGCGTGGGAAGTTCCATTCCCTCGCAGCTGCGCTGGATCGCAAAGTTCAGGTGATCTGCCAGCGCGTAGGTCAGGTTCGCGTTCAGGGTACAGTTCAGTTCCTCGCGGGCAGTATCGGCAATATCGTCCGCTGCAAGGATAATGGCCTCCGGCACATCGCGCAGCAGATCAAAATACTTTTTGTTCACATCATAGAAGGTGCGCTGCACGCAGGACAGGTCTTCCAGCTCATACGGCATCGGCGGAAAGCCGACCCCCTTGCCGAACACCACCAGCTCGCGCTCCTTTGCATCCAGAGCCAAGGCGACATTGTTGTTGATTTTCTTGACGATCTTCATTGTGCCCTACGCCCCACTTGCAAAAAAATAACCCCCTGTACAGCAAAACTATAAAGTACGATCACAGACAAGTATATAAACCAGTATGCAGCGTACAAGTAATGCCTCACAGAGAGTAACAATCTTGTACACTCAGAATACCACACTCCTGCAAGAAGTTCCATTCGACAACTGCACAAAAAACACCTCGAGAATTTGTGAACACCTTCCAAATCGATATATACATGTCAAATCTTTTGCGCACTCTCATGGAGCCCGAACAAATCCTTTCGCCAAAAATCGTTCATCCTGCAATCGGACACTGCCAGATCGATGGGCAGAACGTCCTCGCGCTTTCGGTGCGCGGGTCGGGCCGATCCATCTATCCAGCGCTTCTGGCGCTTGCGGGATCTGCTCTGAACGGAACAAAAAGATCCCGGCAGGGAAGCCGCGCTTCTGTCTGCCGGGATCTTGCTTTTTATGCTTAGTTCGCGCCCTTTTCGCCCAGAACAAGGCTCACGCTGGTCATCTGACCCTTGCGTGCCACAACGATCTCCATCGTGTCACCCGCCTTGCAATCCTGCAAAACGCTGGTCAGATCGTTCGCCGAGACGATCTCGGCGCCATTGATGCTCACAAAGCGGTCGCCCGCCTGCAGGCCTGCCTTTTCCGCGGGGCCGTCCTTGACGACCTCTGCGATATACACGCCATACGCGCTCACGCCGTACTGCATCGCGGTCTGCGCATTGGTCACGGACAGATAGCTGATGCCCATGTAGGGGCGGCCGCTGACATAGCCATTCTGCATCAGATCCTGTGCCACCTTGACTGCATCGTTGATGGGGATGGCAAAGCCCAGACCCTCTGCATCGCTGGAGGAAGACTTTGCGTTGACCACGCCCACCAGCTCGCCTGCCATGTTGAACAGCGCGCCGCCGGAGTTGCCGGGGCTGACCGAGGCATCCATCTGGATCAGGGACATGGTGTTGACCGAGTTCGTGCCCTGAATGCTGACGCTGCGGTTCAACGCACTGACGATGCCGCTGGTGACCGTGCCGCCCAGCTCGCCCAGCGGGTTGCCGACTGCCAGAACGGTCTCGCCGACCTTGAGCGTATCGCTGTCGCCCAGCACTGCCGGGGTCAGACCGGTCGCTTCGATCTTGAGCACCGCAATGTCGCTGGTCGAATCCTCGCCCACCACAGTGGCGGTGTAGTCCTGTTCACCGATGGTGACCGTGACATTCGACGCGCCCTCCACGACATGGGCACAGGTCAGGATGTAGCCGTCCGAGCTGATGATGACACCGCTGCCCGCGCCGGACTCCACCTGCTGCTGACCATACCACGACCACTGCGAGTAGACGACCTGCTCGGTGGTGATGACCACCACGCTGGGGCTGACCATCTCTGCCACCTGTGCGGTGGTCAGGGTGCTGCCGCCCGCCGAGGTGCCAAGGTTAGCTGCGTCGTTCGTGCTGTCCACGCGCGGCACCTGCTGGATGACTACCTTGCTGCCGCCCATCTGCGCACCGACATAGCCGCCGGCAAAGCCCATTGCGGCTGCCAGCACCAGCGCCACGACACTGCGGACGATCCTGCCCACGTTCAGGTGCTTCTTCTGCGGCGGCTGAGCCTCCGGCTGTGCCTCATAGACCGGCGGGGTCTGGGGCGGCACGGTGGTGCCGGAACCGCCCACGGTAAACTCCGGCTCGGTCGGCTGCACCGGGCGGTAGCTGTTCTCGTACTGGTTGGCGGTGTTCATGCCGCTGCTGCCCACGTTGGGGTAGCCGGTGTCCCCGGCATTATTCTCCGAAGGGGAATTGGCAAACTCCCACTTGTTCTCGTGATCCATATTGATTACTTCCTCCCAAAAAGGTACTGTTCTCCAAGGGGAAACACCCTTTTGAACTGTCCCTATTGTAACCGTGATTTGTGAAAAATCAACGGTTTTTGCCGTGAAGAAAGTGTGAAATAGAGTCCCTTTTTGGACCCCGCGCAAAATACTTGACACCGTGGGCTGAAATTGCTATGGTAAAAGCAGATTTTCGCCATACGGAGGCAACAAAATGAAGCTGCAAAAAACACCCGAGGGCTTTTCCCTTTACAAAGAAGCCGACTGCATCGGTCAGTGCACCCTCCAGCCTACACCGACCGGCGCCGCGCTGGGATCGCTCTGCATCGCACAGCAATGGCGGCGCAAAGGCTACGGCTCCTATCTATTAAAAGAAGTATTGCGCAGCTTTGGCGGATATGACCGCGAGCGCGCGACCGTCTTTACTGCGCCCCTGCCCGCCGCCGAAGAAGAAGGGGCATTCTGGGCAAAGTTCGGCTTTGCCGCCGAGGGCGCGCAGCTCGTGCGCCGCCGCACCCCGGATCTGACTGCGGTGAAGTTCGTGCAGGATTTCCTCGCCGCGCGGCTCATCGAGCCGAAGCTGTGCATCGATGCCACCTGCGGCAACGGCGGCGACACCGCCTTTTTGTGCGGTCTTACCGCACCGGACGGCAAGGTTCTGGGCTTTGACATCCAGCCGGAAGCCATCGCCTCCACCCGCGCCCGGCTGGAAAAGCTG
>CAZUDU010000152.1:0-3882 GCA_964619455.1 uncultured Faecalibacterium sp. | reverse complement strand
CGGGCGAAGATGCACTGACTCCGGTGTTCAGCTGCGAGAGCGAGGCAGTCGGTCGTGACCGCGAGGATCAGCCGGACTACAAGGTACGCATGAGCGCAGCGTTCTGCTTCTCCAACAAGGTGCAGATGCTGGAGTACTACCACAACTCCTCCTGGCTGGAACACGGCGGCAGCCCCGAACACGCCGTGCGCACGGCGTTCGTCTACCAGATCAACAAGTATCTGAAAGAGAAGAATCTCTATAAGAAGGGCGAAAGCGCCATCAGCTTCCAGGACGTGCAGGACTGTCTGGTGTATGTCTCGTCCAGCTTCTCCACCCGCACCAGCTACGAGAACCAGACCAAAAAGGCCATCACCAACAAGTTCGTCTCGCAGGCGATGACCGATTTCCTCAAGCACTATCTGGAGGTCTACTTCCTCGAAAAGCCGGACGAAGCGCAAAAGCTCTGCCAGCAGGTGCTGGTCAACAAGCAGAGCCGCGAGCACGCCGAAAAGACCCGCCAGAGCATTAAAAAGACCCTGACCACCCAGATCGACCTTGCCAACCGGGTGCAGAAGTTCGTGGACTGCCGCACCAAGGATGCCACCCGCCGTGAACTGTATATCGTGGAGGGTGACTCGGCAATGGGCGCGGTCAAGAGCAGCCGCGACAGTGAATATCAGGCCATTATGCCCATCCGCGGCAAGATCCTCAACTGCCTCAAGGCAGATTATGCCCGCATCTTCAAGTCGGATGTCATCGTGGATCTGATCAAGGTCATGGGCTGCGGCGTGGAGCTGGGCGGCAAGCATAACAAGGAACTTGCCACCTTCAATCTGGACAATCTCCGCTTCAATAAGATCGTCATCTGTACCGACGCGGATGTGGACGGCTACCAGATCCGTACCCTTGTGCTGACCATGCTCTACCGGCTCACCCCCACCCTCATCAACGAGGGCTATGTGTATATCGCAGAGTCGCCGCTGTACGAGATCACCACCAAGGACCGCACCTACTTTGCCTATACCGAACCGGAAAAGGCAGCCTTTTTGGAAAAGATCGGGAACAAGAAATTTACCATCCAGCGCTCCAAAGGTCTGGGTGAAAACGACCCCGAGATGATGTGGCTGACCACCATGAACCCGGACAGCCGCCGCCTGATCAAGGTGATGCCCACCGATGTGATCGAGACCGCCCGTGTGTTCGATATCCTGCTGGGCGATAACCTCGCCGGACGCAAGGAGCATATCGCCCAGCACGGCGCAGAGTATTTGGATGATCTGGATGTGTCTTAAGACAAAAAAGTAAGAGTGAAGGGCAGTGCGGCAGAGAGCGTCCGCTCTTTGACCTTGTCTCTCCCTTTGGGAGAGGTGTCTGCGTTAGCAGACGGAGAGGGCGAGGGGATGTTCGAGGTCAGCATGATCGCCCTCTCAGACAAAGCCTGATGGCTTTGCCAGCTCTCCCAAAGGGAGAGTCAAGAAGTGTGAGGCAGAAAACTTTGCCGCACTGCCAAAAGGCTCCCTCTCAGAGAGAGCTGTCACCGCAGGTGACGGAAGGAGTCCCAACCATCGTCCACCAACAAATCGAGGAAACACAATGGCGAAAAAATCGACAAAAAAAGCGCTCAAGCCTGCCCGCCCGCAGCTTGGCGACGGCGTTGAGATCCTGAATGCGGGCAGCGTGCTGGAGGACCCCATTACCCGCACGCTGGAAACCAACTATATGCCCTATGCGATGAGCGTTATCGTCAGCCGTGCATTGCCGGAGATCGACGGCTTCAAACCGGCACACCGCAAGCTGCTGTACACTATGTACGAGATGGGCCTGCTCAAGGGCGCGCGCACCAAGTCTGCCAACATCGTGGGCAGCACCATGCACCTGAACCCCCACGGCGATGCTGCCATCTACGATACCATGGTGCGCATGGGCCGGGGCAATGAGAGCCTGCTGGTGCCTTTTGTGGACAGCAAGGGCAACTTTGGTAAGGCGTACAGCCGGGATATGTCCTGTGCGGCAGCCCGTTATACCGAGGCAAAGCTGGAAGGTGTATGCGAGGAGCTGTTCCGGGACATCGACAAGGAAACGGTAGACTTTGTGCCCAACTACGACAGTACCACTACCGAGCCGACCCTGCTGCCGGTCACCTTCCCGACCATTCTGGCCAACAACACGCTGGGCATCGCGGTCGGCATGGCGTGCAACATCTGCTCGTTCAACCTTGCCGAGCTGTGCGAGACCACCGTGGCGCTGATGAAGGACCCGGATCACGACATCTCTACCACCATGCCCGCCCCGGACTTTGTGGGCGGCGGTCAGATCCTGTACGACGAAGGCCAGATGCGTCTGATCTATGAGCAGGGCCGTGGCAGCGTGCGGGTGCGGGCGCGGTACAATACCGTCCCCGGCGAGAACATGATCGAGGTGACTCAGATCCCGCCCACCACCACGGTGGAAGCCATTATGGACAAGATCGCAGAGCTGGTCAAGGCGGGCAAGGTCAAGGAGATCAGCGATATGCGCGATGAGACCGACCTGAACGGCCTCAAGCTGACCCTCGACCTCAAGCGCGGCGTGGATGCCGACAAGCTGATGACCAAGCTGTTCAAGGCGACCCCGCTGGAGGACAGCTTCAGCTGCAACTTCAACATTCTGGTCTCCGGGCAGCCCCGCGTCATGGGCGTGCGGGAGATCCTCCGGGAGTGGACGGCGTTCCGCGTGGAGTGTGTGCGCCGCCGCACCTACCACGACCTGCAGATCAAGGAAAAGCGGCTGCACCTGCTCAAGGGTCTGGCGGCCATTCTGCTGGACATCGACAAGGCGATCCACATCATCCGCACCACCGAGGAGGAGACCGAAGTGGTGCCCAACCTGATGATCGGCTTTGGCATCGATGAGGTGCAGGCGGACTATGTGGCGGAGATCAAGCTGCGCCACCTGAACCGGGAGTATATCCTCAAGCGCACCAGCGAGATCGAGCAGCTGGAAAAAGACATTGCGGACCTCAACGATGTGCTGGCAAAGCCCAGCCGCGTGCGCCGCATCATCATCAAGGAACTGAACGATGTTGCGAAGAAATATGCAAAGCCCCGCCGCAGCGAGATCCTCTACGAGCTGCCTGCCGAGGAAGCCGCCGAGGACGAGAACGTGGTGCCGGATTACCCTGTGACCGTGTTCTTCACCAAGGAAGGCTACCTCAAAAAGATCCAGCCTCAGGGTCTGCGTACCGCCGGTGCCCATAAGCTTAAGGAGGGCGACGAGATCATCCGGCAGGTCGAGACCCGCAACAATGTGGATGCGGTGTTCTTCTCGGACCGCCAGCAGGTGTACAAGATGCGCCTGTCCGAGCTGGAGGACGGCAAGGTGGCCCAGATGGGCATCTATATGCCTGGCCGTCTCGGCATGGACGAGGGGGAGAATATCCTCGCGATGGTCATCACCGGGGATTACAGCGGCTTCATGCTCTTCTTCTACGCGAGCGGCAAGTGTGCCAAGATCCCGCTCAGCTCCTACGCGACCAAGCAGAACCGCCGCAAGCTGCTCAAGGCGTACAGCGACAAGGAGCCGCTGGCAAAGCTGCTCTATCTGCCGGAAGAGACCGAGATCGCCATCCGCACCAGCGCCAGCCGGATGTTGCTGGTGGGCACGGCACAAATCGCGGTCAAGGCGACCCGTGACAGTCAGGGCGTGGCGGTCGTGACCCTGAAAAAGAACCAGAGCATCGCGTCGGTCATCCCGGCGGATACGCTGGAGCTGGCGAACCCGCACCGTTATCGGGTGCGCAGCCTGCCCGCCACCGGCGCGCTGATCCGTGCCGAGGACGAGGGTGAGCAGCTTACCCTGCTGTAAGGAGGAGCGTATGCAGAACATTGACCTGATCTGTGTGGGCAAGCTCAACGCAAAATA
>CAZUDU010000151.1:0-3894 GCA_964619455.1 uncultured Faecalibacterium sp. | reverse complement strand
CTTTTAATCAGAGGGCCTGGGATTCGAGTTCCCACGAGCGCACCAAAGAAAACGCCATGAAATCTTACGATTTCATGGCGTTTTTGTTGTTTTGACTGCGCCGTGGGTCAGGTGCTTTCTCGTTCTACGAGCGTGTAGGGGAACTGGATATACTGGGGAGAGTTTGGTTTATTGGAGGAATTTTCAATATCGTGGATGAGCAGCAGGGCGGCTTTTTCGCCCATTTCCAGCGCGGGCATCTCCATGGAGGTCATGCTGGTCTCCAGCATCCCGCCGATCTCGTGTCCGGTCATGCTGATGACCTTTACCTGCTGTGGGACCTTGACGCCGCGCTCTTTCAAGGCGCGCAGCACGCCGATCCCCTGCAGATCCACCGGGGCAAGAATGGCGTCCAGGTCGGGGTCGTCATCTAAAAGCTGATTTGCGCACTCATAGCCGTATTCGAAGGAGTTGACCAGTTGATCGGACTCTGCAATGATCTCGTCCAGGCCATATTTCCGGATCGCCTCACTGTAGCCTTTATATCGTCCCTGAAAGGGGCTTTGCCCAGAGGAGCCGGCGATCAGCCCGATGTGCCGGCAGCCTTTGGAGTACAGATACTCTACTGCGTTGCGTCCGCAGGCTTCGTAATCTGCGACCACGCTGCTGATGCGCGGTTCCTGGCAGCGGACGATCTGGGTCACGGCGATACCGCCCGCCTGAATGCTGCGCAGCAGGCGGTTGTTGTGCCCGGTTCCGGCGATGATGATGCCGTCTACAAGGCTGTTCTGGATCCGTTCCAGGCACTGTTTTTCAACCTTGGGGTCATCCTCGGTAGTAGTGATCAAAGTGGAGTATCCCAGACGCTCAGAGGCCTGCTCGATGCCATGCAGAAGCTCAGAAAAGATCGTCAGATGCAGCCGGGGGACGATGACCCCGATGGTGTGGCGCCGACCCTGCCGCAGTGCTTTTGCCATGATGTTCGGGTGGTAGCCCAGCTCCTTGGCAGCAGCCACGATGCGGGCTTTCGTCTCTGGATGGACATAAGAGGTGTTGTTCAGCGCGCGGGAGACGGTGCTTACGTCCACGCACGCCAGCTTGGCGACATCCTTTAAAGTAGCCATAGGCGGATCCTTTCTGCATAATGAACTGCAATCGTTTGCAGTGAAAAAACAAAGGCTCAGATGCGAGAGCGCCTGATGCTTTTATTTTAGCGCAGAACGGAGAGGAAAGCAAGCAGCAGAACCGAAGAGAGAGGCTGCGGAATGGTTCGTTAAAATGCACCAAAATATCCTTTGAAAAAGACGAAAATAACAGTTTGTGCAAAACGTTGCAGCCCATCTGCAAAACATTGCAGGCCGGGGGAAATCCATTGACCTTTCTGTTGGGTCTATGGTATAACAGAGTCACAGAAAACAAACGATTGCAGAATAAAACAGAAAGACATCGGCGCGCGAGATGATCTCCAAAGTGGCTTCAGCAATCTATAACGAAAGCCAACATTGATTTTTGCTAGAAGGAGATTATAATTATGTCTAAGGTCAAGAATTTTAAGACGATCTTCCCCGCAGTCTCTGTTCCGATGAACGAGGACTACTCGATCAATGAGCCGGAGTTCCGTGCATATCTGCGCTGGATCAAGAGCTTCTACGGCAAGGGCATCGAAGGCCTGGTCTGCAACGGCCACACCGGTGAGATCACCGGCCTGACCCGTGCGGAGCGCAAGCGTGTTGTGGAGATCTGCGCCGAAGAGTGCGGCGATGTGATGACCATCATCTCCGGTGTCAACTGCGAGAACACCGCAGAGTCTATCGAGATGGCGAAGGAAGCCAAGGAAGCCGGTGCAGACGGCATCCTGCTGATGCCCCCGCACATGTGGCTGCGCTTTGGCATGAACCCGGACGCTCCCTTCCAGTACATCAAGGACGTGGCAGACGGCGCGGATATCGATATCATCATCCACCTGTACCCCGCGACCTCCAAGGCGTTCTATCCGGTCGAGACTCTGATCAAGATGTGCAAAGAGATCCCCCACGTCAAGTGCATCAAGATGGGCACCCGCGTCACCTCCATCTACGAGCATGACGTTCGCCTGCTGCGTCAGGAGTGCCCGGATATCAGCCTGATCACCTGCCACGACGAGACGCTGTGCGTGTCCTGGTTCCCCGGCATGGACGGCGCGCTGATCGGCTTTGCAGGCTGTGTGCCGGAGCTGATCTGCCCGGCATGGGATGTTTTCAAGAACCCGGACAAGCACACCCTGAAGGAAGCACAGGATTGGTCCAACCGGATCTACCACATCTCTCAGGCGATCTATGGCGGCGGCCAGCCCTCCGGTGAGGCACATGCCCGTCTGAAGGAAGCTCTTTACCAGCGCGGTATCTTTACCAGTGCTCTGATGCGCAAGCCTGTCCTGCCCCTGAATCAGGAGGAAAAGGACTGGGTGGCTCTGGGTCTGGAGCGCAGCCAGCTCCCCGCAGTGGATATGGAACAGTATCAGTAAGCGATGCTTCCCGCAGACAGCGGTATGCGGGAAGATCATGATCCCGGGTGCTGCGCGGTTTGTAAACTGTCCGCAGCACCCGTTTTTCTTTTAAAGAGAGGTTCTGTCATGAGTGAGAACAACGCTACACCCGTTTTTGGCACGGATATCAAACGACTGCCCATGAAAGACCTGCTGAAGCGGATCGGCCCGGGGCTGATCGCAACAGGGATCGTCATTGGCCCGGGTGCTGTCACAACGGCATCCATGATCGGCGCAAACTACGGATATGATCTGATCTGGCTGATCTGGCCCATCATGTTTATGGGCATCACCTTTATGATGGTAACCAACCGCCTGGCGATCGTTACCGGGATGCCGACCATCCACGCCATTCGCAAGTATTACGGATCGGCGGCAGCGGGTGTGGTAGGCTGTGCAATGTTTTTATCCTGCCTGTTCTTTACGATGGGAAACATTTCCGGCACGGGTGCCGGTATGAACCTGGTTTTTGGCATCAACTGGAAGCTTGGCTCTGCCATTATGATCGCGGTCGTGGTCTATATGTATTTTGCCAAGAACGTGTATTCCAAGGTGGAAAAGATGATCACGCTGTGCATTGCGGTCATGATCGTGGCGTTCTATGCGACTCTGATCGGCGTGGGCGGTCCGGAACCGGCAGGCTTCGTTCAGGGGCTGACCGGGTTCAGGATCCCGGAAGGCTCGTTGAGCACTGCGCTGGCGTTCATCTCGACCAATGCAGCGGTCACGGCGGGCATTTATGGCACCTATCTTGGCAAAGAGAAAAAGTGGAAAAAAGAAGACCTGTTCAATGGCGTAATGCTGACCGATGCGCTGGTGCATGTTCTGAGCGTTGTGCTGATCTCGGGCGCGATCGTGCTGGTAGGTGCAGTCGTTCTGCACCCGCAGGGGCTGAGCATTAAGGAACCGGCGCAGCTGGCAGAGATGCTGGTGCCGATCATGGGCGGCAGTGCGCGGTATATTATGGGCCTGGCACTGCTGGGCGCGGGATTTTCTTCGCTGCTGGCCAATACGCAGCGCGGCATGGTGCTGCTGGGCGCAGGTCTGAACAAGGATGTCGGGCTGGAGAGCCGGTTCATCCGCTACGGATGCCTGGCATGTCTGGCATTCGCAATGGTGGTCTGTTACAGCTACGGGGGTTCGCCCACTCAGCTGATCCTGATGGCAAACATTGCAACCTCCATTGCAACGCCGGTAGGCGGCTTGTTCATGCTGCTGATGATCTGGCGCGATGACCTGAGCGAGGGCTACAAAAAGCCCACCTTCCTGCGCATCTGCATGACCATCAGCTATGTGTTTGCAGTGGTCATGACAGTTTCGGGTCTGTCTACGACCCTCCCCAAAGTTATGGCACTGTTCGCTTGAGATTCAAATAAACCAGCGCCCTGCTT
>CAZUDU010000150.1:0-3969 GCA_964619455.1 uncultured Faecalibacterium sp. | reverse complement strand
AAATCGCCAATACGCGTACCCTGACCCGTGCCTTTGGCGGGCTGAACGAGACCTATGCCTGTTCCGAAGCGGAGTACAGCGCGGGGATCAACTTTTCGGCGCGGAACTTCCCGGCACTGAGCACCCGGACTCCGCGACGGAAGCTGCGCGAGGTGAAGGAGCTGAACGGGATGTATCATCTGAACGGGCTGCTGACCATCTGCGGCAAAGACCTGATCTACACCCCGGATGGCACAGACAGAGAGCCGGTGCGCTGCGAAAATGCGGTCACGGACAGCGCTAAGACGCTGGTGGGCATCGGGACAAAGATCCTGATCTTCCCGGACAAGCTCGCCTTTGATACCGCCGAAGGGCGTGTGACACCGCTGGGCGCAAGCTGGGAGGCAAAAGGGCAGAGCGTCCGGTTTGCACCCTGTGATGCGGCGGGCAAAACCTATCTGGTGGAAGGCTTTGGCAGGCAGGAACCGGAGAAACCTGAGGATGGACAGATATCGCTGCGAAAATGCGGTCACGGACAGCGCTAAGACGCTGGTGGGCATCGGGACAAAGATCCTGATCTTCCCGGACAAGCTCGCCTTTGATACCGCCGAAGGGCGTGTGACACCGCTGGGCGCAAGCTGGGAGGCAAAAGGGCAGAGCGTCCGGTTTGCACCCTGTGATGCGGCGGGCAAAACCTATCTGGTGGAAGGCTTTGGCAGGCAGGAACCGGAGAAACCTGAGGATGGACAGATATTTTTAAGGGTGGAGGACGAAGAACACCCGTGGCGGGCAAGCAGCGTGCTGGAAGCTTACAGTGCTGCTTCCGGCAATTGGAGCACCATCCCGCTGGAGTACTGCCGCATCACGGCGGCAGGAATGCAGGAGCTGTTTGCGCAGTGGGACACCGTGACCGTACAGGGCACGGCGGCACAGCAAGCCGGGCAGTGGAACGGGTTGGACGGTGACCATGTGGTGTATGAGGTGGGCGAGAACTGGCTGCGGGTACAGGCGGACCCGGAGGGAGAATATTTCTATGGAACGCTGGTGCAGACCGGGGATGCGGCGCAGTGGACGAGCATGGACGGCAAGACCAGCCGCAGCCTTTCTGCTGACGGGACGGTGCGTCTGGAGCGGCGGGTGCCGGATCTGGATTACCTGACCGAATGCGACAACCGCGTGTGGGGCTGCTCCAGCAAGGAGAATGTGATCTATGCCTGCAGGCTGGGCGACCCCACCAACTGGTTCAGCTACCGGGGCATCGCGGCGGACAGCTATGCGGTGACGGTGGGCAGCGACGGGGTGTTCACCGGTGCGGCGACCTGCATGGGCTATGCACTGTTCTTCAAGGAGAACACGCTGCACAAACTCTATGGCTCCCGCCCGTCGGATTTCCAACTGACCAGCCTGCGCTGCCGGGGCGTGGCAAAGAATGCGGCGCGGAGCCTTTGTGTGCTGAACGAGACGCTGTATTACCTCTCGCCGGATGGAGTGATGGCGTGGGATGGCAGCATCCCGGTCAAGGTGTCCGGTGCGCTGGATGCGGCAAAGCTCGCAAACCCCAGAAGTGCCGTGGGCGGTGCACTGGACGGACGGTATTACCTGCATGTTTCCCGCGAGGAGGCGCGGCTGCTGGTCTATGACACCGAAAAGAGGCTCTGGAGCGAGGAGGATGTCTGTTCGTACCGGATGGCGAGCACCGGCGGGCAGCTCTACCTCTGGGATGGGCAGGCGCTCTGGGCGGCAGACCCCAGCCGGGAGAACGACTGGCAGACCACCCAAGGGGTGGAGACGGCGATCCCTTTTGAGCTGGTCACCGGAGAGATCGGGCTGGAGGGGATGGAGCAGCGATATCTTTCCCGCCTGACGCTGCGGCTGGACGCAGACTGTACCAGCACGCTGGAGCTGGCGGTCAGCTATGACGGCGGCGTGTGGGAGAAACTTGCCGAGCAGACCGTGACCGGTGCAAGGCGCAGCTGGGACATCCCCTTTGTGCCCAGAAGATGCAGCACCCTGCGGCTGCGGCTGCGCGGCAGCGGGCAGATCACCCTGCGGGCGCTGATCAAGACCATCGCCGCGGCAAAGGGAGGCATCGTGGAACAGGAGGAATGAGAAATGGCGAGTATCAACGGTTTGAACAAACTCGGGTTGCCGAAGCTCGGAGAGAACATGGATCCGGAGGATGCCCGTGCACTGCGGGGGTATCTGTACCAGATGCAGGAGCAGCTGCAATATGTGCTGACCAATCTGGATGTGGAAAATCTCTCGGAAGAGCTTCGGGCAAAGCTCCGGGATCTGTAACAGGAGGGAGAATTTATGGCGACCAGAAAAAAGGAAGAAGAACTGCTGGTACAGCCTGCATACAGTGCAGCCGGGCTGGACAGCCGGGCAGAGGTGGAAGATGCACTGGCGAACACGAGCTACCGCCCCAGTCAGAATGTGACCGATGCAAAGCAGGAGCTTTTGCAGTGGCAGGACAGCCGCCCGGCGGATTATCAGAGTGGGTATCAGGATCGGATCGATTCTCTGCTGGAGGAGCTGCTGTCGCGGGAGAAGTTCCAGTACAGCTACACGAAGGACCCGCTCTACCGGCAGTATGAGCAGCTCTACACCCAGAATGCCCACAATGCCAGTGCGGATGCAGCGGCACAGGCGGCAGCACTGACCGGCGGCTATGGCTCAAGCTATGCGACCAGCGCGGCACAGCAGGCGTATCAGCAGCAGATCGGCGCGCTGAACAATGTCCTGCCGAGCTTGTACAGTCTGGCGCTGGATACTTATAACAGCGCCGGTGACGAGCTTCTTTCCCGCCTGGAGCAGCTGAACGGGCAGGAACAGAATGCACAGACCTTGTACGAAAAGCAGCTTTCGGACTACTACACCCAGCTTGCGCAGAAGGGTGAGGCATACAACAATGCCTATGCGCAGGATTACGGGAAATATCAGGACTATCTGAGCCAGCTCGACACGCTGCACGGCTATTATTCCGCGCAGGAGCAGACACAGGCGGCGCAGAGACAGCAGGGGTTCAACAATGTGATGACCCTTCTGGGGCTGATCGGGGATGTGGTACAGATCGCCATCAGCGGCACGACCGGCATCGGCTCGATGCTGAGCGGTCTGGCGAACACTGGATACAATATTTATGCCGGGAATCGTGCGTATGCGGCAGAGCGGGCAGACACGCAGTGGAGCCAGCAGATGCAGGAAAAGCAGTGGGAGGACAGCCTTGCCCAGCAGAAATATGACAATGCCGCTGCAGAGCGCGAATATCAGGACGCGCTCATACAGCAGCAGTTCAACAACCGGGTCACGAGCGAGAAGCTGGAGCTTGCCAAGCAGGAATGGACGCTCAAGCAGAACGCGGCGCAGAAAACGGCAGCACAGGGGAGCACCGCACAGACTGCAGCCACCGGCAAGACCGGTGCGACAACGCAGAGCGGTGGAAAGCACAATGCGTCCTCTACAGTGCGGGCGGTGGATGTGCCATACAGCGCAATGGTCCTGCGTAGTCAGGGCAAGAGCGATGTGGCGATCCGCAGTGCACTGAGCCGCGAAGGTTACACCGCAGAGCAGATCGCGCAGATTCTGAACGCGATGAACCGCTAAACAAAAACAGCAGATGGATCTTTGCACAGAGCGTGTAAGATCCATCTGCTGTTTGTATATAGAGGAATAGCGACTGAGTCGGCGGCTCCTCTCTGTGTCTGCTGCAGGCAGCGGTCGTCGCTGTTGCTGTTCGAGTTCCTCTGGGACCCCACCGAGAGGGGAGTCTCCCCGGTAGACAGTGCCCTGCGGTTGACACCCGCGGGCTAAGCGACAGTCCACTGGACTGATCGCTTACTCTGCCGCTGCGCGTCAGAGCCGCCCTGTTCAAGTCCCTCTGGGACCCCACTAAATGAAAAAGACCTTGCTACCGAAGTAGCAAGGTCTTTTTAGTGGGGTGCCCAGAGGGACTCGAACCCTCGGTCTCCAGATCCACAATCTGGCGCG
>CAZUDU010000149.1:0-3989 GCA_964619455.1 uncultured Faecalibacterium sp. | reverse complement strand
CAGGAGATGTATCCCGTCACCCGCACGCTGGATGCCGCTTTGCTGCTGGCACGGATGACCGATGCGGAGCTTGCCCCGCTGGAAGCGGCAGCCGAGGACGTTGGTGTGGAGCCGACGCAGTATTTCACGGACGTGGACGCTCTGGCACAGGCATTTCTGACCCATTGTGACCAGCAGCGGATGGGGAGTTTTGCCCCGCTGTTTGAGGGCGGCAGCACCGCAGCGCAGGCGGCGCTGGCGGGGCTTTTGCCCAATACATTCTTGCAGGCGCTTGTTTACCGCACCCTGACCTGCCCAGCTTTGCCGGAGGTGACAGAGAATGAAGACCTATAAAGGGATCAGCGTATCGCCCGGGGCGGTGCAGGGCACCGTGCTGCGGCTGCGGCATGAGCCGGAGCAGTTCCCGATGGGGCCGTTTGACCCGGTGCGGGAGCAGCATCGCCTTGCCGAGGCGCTTGCCCGTGCGCAGAAGGAACTGGAACAGATCATGGATCGCCTGCCCGAGGCAGAAAAGGCGATCGTGGAGTTCCAGTGGATGCTGATGGAAGATGACGGTATGATGAATGAGGTCCGCTTTGGCTTGCGGGAGGGGCTTGGCGCTGCCGAGGCAATGGATCGTGCGGGCAGGCTGTATGCAAAGCGGCTGGCTGGCATGGAGGATAACCCTTATATGCGGCTCCGTGCGGTGGATATTCTGGATGTGTCCAGCCGGGTGGTGGGGCTGCTGTGCGGCAGGCCCCGGGGCAGGCTGGAAGTAGAGCAGCCGGTGATCCTTGCCACCGAACGCCTGATGCCCACCGATTTGTTCCGGCTGGAGCCGGAGATGCTGCTGGGGGCAGCAACGGCGTTTGGCAGCGCCGAGAGCCATGCCGCCATCCTTGCCCGTTCGCTGGGCATCCCCGGCGTGATGCAGCTTGGCGAGGAATTTTTGCAGCAGTGTGAAGGGCGCTTTGTCCTGCTGGATGCCGGAAAAGGCGAGTGCATTTTGGAGCCGGAAGGGTGCAGTGAGCCGCAGCAGGCGGCGTGTTGTGTACCGGTTTAAGCGAAAAGAAACATTTTTGTGCGGAAAGACCGGAAATTTGTACCGTGTGGCTGGCTTTTTTGCACAAGATGTGGTAGACTGAAAGCATCAGGAAGGCTGCGCTTGTAAAAGACAGCCGAAACATTATGAGAAGATAAGTGAGGTCGTTTGCTGTGAAGATCATTCGTGCAAAAGATTATGCGGATATGTCCCGCAAGGCAGCCAACATTATTTCTGCTCAGGTCATCATGAAGCCCAACTGCGTGCTGGGTCTGGCGACCGGCGGCACTCCCGTGGGCGCTTACGAGCAGCTCGTGGAGTGGTACAACAAGGGTGATATCGATTTCTCTGAGGTCACCACCGTCAACCTCGACGAGTACCGCGGCCTGCCCAAGGAGCATCCGGAAAGCTACTGGAGCTTCATGCACCGCAACCTGTTCGACAAGGTCAATGTCGATCCCGCAAAGATCAACCTGCCCGACGGCACCAATCTGGATGCTGACGCAGAGTGCGCACACTACGACGAGATCATCCGCAGCGTGGGCGGCGTGGATCTGCAGCTGCTGGGCATCGGCCACGACGGCCACATCGGCTTCAACGAGCCGGGCGATGCGTTCGAGCTGGGCACCCACTGTGTCGATCTGACCGAGGAGACCATCGAGGCCAACAAGCGCTTCTTTGACGGCAACGTGGATCTGGTCCCCAAGCAGGCATACACCATGGGCATCAAGACCATCATGCAGGCTCGCAAGGTGCTGATGGTGGTCAACGGCGCAGGCAAGGCAGAGATCGTCAAGAAGGCGTTCTTCGGCCCCGTCACTCCGGAAGTCCCCGCAAGCATCCTGCAGATGCACCCGGACTTCATCCTGGTCGGCGATGAGGAAGCTCTGAGCCTGATCTGAACTTAAAATCGGTCCTTCAGGGGCGTGCTGTTTTTCAGCACGCCCCTTTGCTGTGTCCAAAACGGCTTTTTGCTTCTAAGCGCTTTACAATCCGGCAAAAAGGCGGTATTCTTGTAGTATCTGTTCGACTGATGGCTCCCTTTTGCAAGGAGCATTTTTAGGAGGAGACACATGGACATCCGCCAACTGCACTACTTTCTGGTATTGTGCGAAGAAATGAATTACACCCGCGCATCCCAGCGGCTGTTCCTGTCGCGGCAGGCGCTGCGGCAGTGCATCTCCGCGCTGGAGGCAGAGCTGTGCGGTCCGCTGTTTCTCAGCGCCCACCACAAGCTCTCGCTGACCGAGCGCGGCATGAGTCTGCAGCGGCATGCCATCCCGGTGGTGGAGCGGTTCCAGCAGATGCAGGCGGCGCTGCGTGCAGAGATCCAGTCTGCCCAGCCGCTGCGCATCGGCATCAGTGTATCGCTGGTGCCGGATTATCTGCCCGGGCTGGAGATGCAGCTTGATAAGTTCCGCCAGCAGTACCCGCATGTGGAGATGCGGTTCCGCATGATGGACAACGATGCGGTCGCAAACGGCGTGGAACAGGGCGAGCTGGATGCAGGTCTCGTCATTGATCTGGGCAGTGCTTCGCCGGTGCTGGCACGCACCACCTTGCGGGCAGACCCGGCGTGTCTTCTGGTACCCAGAGGACATCCCTACTGGGATCGGGAGAGCGTGCCGATCGCGGAGCTGCGCGGGCAGCGGCTTTTGCTGCCCAGTCTGCGGCAGGATCTGTTCGCGCCACTGTGGACTGCCTGCGCCAATGAGGGTTTCAGCCCCAGCGCAGAGATCGGCCCCAGCTTCTATCAGGCGTATTATCTGGTGCAGGAGCAGCT
Organism: uncultured Faecalibacterium sp.; assembly: GCA_964619455.1. GTDB lineage: Bacteria > Bacillota > Clostridia > Oscillospirales > Ruminococcaceae > Faecalibacterium. Next base: position 1,185 of record CAZUDU010000149.1, on the reverse strand, counting down.
GTGCACCTGCCTGACCCGCTACGAGCCGGGTGCACGCCGGGAGCTGGATCGCGTGCGGGACGTTCTGCTGGAGGATCTGCCGCCGCTGTGCGTTTCTCTGGTGCAGCGCCGGGATTTCAGCTCGGCATACATCGACCTGCTGCGCAGCTACCTGATGGAGGTGCTGGGCGGTGCGGGATCGCTGCCGCCGCGCCGCGGTCGCCCGGCACGCCCGTTTTATACCTCGCCGGTGCTGTCCAGCAGCGCGGCAAAGCCGGTCGAGCAGCGCCCGGTGCCGGGTACGCAGCTTGCGTTTGAGGGCGGAAGCAACTTCCGCGAACTGGGCGGCTACACTGCCGACGAAGGCAAGACGGTCCGCTGGGGGCAGATCTACCGTGGGATCCCCACCGGTCTGATCGCGTCCGGTACCGACCGCACAAAGCTGGACGCTCTGGGGCTGCGGCTCATTCTGGATCTGCGCAGCGCAGAGGAAGCCCGCCGCCTGCCGGACTATGTGCCGGACGGTGCACGGCTGGTGAATCTGTGCGGGCTTTGCACCGAGGACGGGTACGAGATCTCGTTTGCACCCGGGGACATCGAGCGGCTGACCGAGGGCACCGACATCCAGGACGGGCAGCCGGCATTCGTACAGCTGATGTACCAGCGGATGCTGTTTGGCAACAAGGCGTTCAAGGAACTGTTCCGTGCACTGGAAGCGGGCGAGACCCCGATCCTGTTCCACTGCTCGGCGGGCAAGGATCGCACCGGCGTGGCGGCAATGCTCATCCTGCTGGCGCTGGGTGCGTCGGATGAGACCATCTGTGCGGATTACGAGCAGACCAATATCTGCCGCAAAAAGCAGATCGACCAGATCCTTGCCGAGCACGCGGAGGAGATCGCCGCCGACCCCAGCCGCAAGGCACACTACACCGGTGTGGCGGGCGTGGAACCGGAGACGGCACCTTTTGTGCTGCGCACCATCCGGGAAAAATACGGCAGCGCAGAGGAATATCTGGAAAAGGAATACGGTCTGACCCCTGCCCGTCTGATGCGTCTGCGCCGGATGTATCTGGAATAAAACAAAGAAATATCGCCGCAAGAGCTTTCCGGAAAGGGAAAGCTCTTGTTTTTTGGCAAACAAAATTCTCTGTTGCGACCCCTTTCTCCCTTGACAATCCTGCAAATGTTTCGTAATATAAATAGTAG
>CAZUDU010000148.1:0-4014 GCA_964619455.1 uncultured Faecalibacterium sp. | reverse complement strand
GCGACCGTCTTGTTGTACTCCAGACCGACCGGCAGCAGGATGGCGCAGGCCACACCATGCGGGGTGTCGTACAGAGCGGACAGACCGTGTGCCATGCTGTGGACGATGCCCAGACCGACGTTGGAGAAGCCCATGCCAGCGATGTACTGACCCAGAGCCATGCCCTCGCGTCCCTCGGGCGTGTTCTCGACTGCGCCGCGCAGGTTCTCGCTGATGAGCTTGATGGCTTCCAGATGGAACATATCCGAGATGGTGCAGTGACCCTTGGTGATGTAGCCCTCGATGGCATGGGTCAGCGCGTCCATACCGGTGGCAGCGGTCAGACCCTTGGGCATGGAAGCCATCATATCGGGGTCAACGACTGCGATCTCCGGGATATCGTTGGTATCCACGCAGACGAACTTGCGCTTCTTCTCCACGTCGGTGATGACGTAGTTGATGGTGACCTCTGCTGCGGTGCCTGCGGTGGTGGGCACTGCGATGGTGAACACCGCGTGCTTCTTGGTGGGAGCAACGCCCTCCAGAGAACGAACGTCCGCGAACTCGGGGTTATTGATGATGATGCCGATCGCCTTTGCGGTATCCATTGCAGAGCCGCCGCCGATGGTCACGATGCAGTCTGCCTCGGCAGCCTGGAACGCTGCAACACCATTCTGCACATTCTCGATGGTGGGGTTTGCCTTGATGTCGCTGTAAACGCTGTATGCAAAGCCGGCAGCGTCCAGCAGATCGGTGACCTTGGCAGCAACGCCGAACTTGATCAGATCAGGGTCAGTGCAGACGAAAGCTTTCTGGTAGCCGCGTGCGGTCAGTTCGGGAACGATGTTCTCGATCGCGCCGTGGCCGTGGTAAGAAATAGTATTCAGAACGATACGAGCAGCCATAATGTAAAATCCTCCAAACGTCTTTTTGCGCCGCAGTCGTCGGCGGCGTATTTTCCTGTCTTTCAGCATAACACATCGTCAAATTATTTGCAATGTCCTATTTTATATTTTTCCGCAAAATCTTTTACATTCGCCGCAAAATATGTTGATTTTCTCCAATTTCAGCCCTTTTCCATTTGGCATCCCCGCCGGACAAAAGCGTAATAGTTTTGTGAAACAAACCGCCAAAAAGTTGACATCCTGCTGGCTGCATGATATATTCGCGTTAGATATTTGTATATTTTCTGCGTTTCGCCGCACTTGCGGCGGGAAAGGTCTGATCTGATCATGGCATATTCTTTTAAACGCGTCTGTGCTGTTTTATTGAGCATTGCCCTGCTGGGCCTTGTCGCGCTCAGCGCTTCGGCGGCTTCCGTCCGCACCACTACGGTCAAGATGAACGTAGGTGTCCAGTTCTGGAAATCCGATTCCGACAAGGAGTCGATGGCGAACTCCGGCGTGGACTCTGCGCGGGACGCGACCCTTACGCGCCAGACCAACGGCACCTATACGCTGGCTCTGCCCATCCAGCAGGTCTCCAAAATGGGGATCGCCGGCGCTCTGAGCGGACTGACCATCGGAGATGTCACTTACGACGGTGAGCTTTCCGGCGAGCTGAGCGAGGGAACGGCAGTGCTGACCATCAAAAATCTGCCTGCCTCGGTGCTGACCGGCAGTGATGTCAGCAAGGCACTCAGCGTCACCTGCAACATCCAGATGGATCTGAGCCTTCTGGGCGAGATCAACACCTCTGCCCGGATGTGCATCTGGAACAAAGGCTGACCTTCTTTCGCACAAAAAGCGTGCTGTGGATCTCCACAGCACGCTTTTTCTTTGCGGTCAGCTTTCCATGTGCTTTTCCACAAAATCACCGACCATCTTATCCAGCTGGAGCACCGCATTCTCGGCGCCCTTTGCCACCTTGCGGACACTGCGGCGCAGCTGACGCTGGTTCTGGGTCGCTGCCATCGCGCCGGCGGCGCCCAGTGCCGCACCCGCTGCCATGCCCAAAAGCACCCCGGAAGAACTGCTGTTCGACTGCTGTTTCATTGCAAAAGCTCCTTTCGCTGCAAATTCAGGGCAGCTGACCCTATTATTTCCGACAAATAATCTTCTATACGCTTTTTTTGTTCAAATTTTTGTGGTATACTGTGGGATGATGTTTTAATGGGGTAGTTTGCCGCAGGGGCGGCAGCCCATAAAGCATTCTACGAAGGAGGCTCGTTTTTGTTACGATCTGTTGAACCAAAAAAGATCCTTTGCATCCACGACCTTTCCGGCGTGGGGCGGTGCAGCCTTTCGGTGATCCTGCCCGTGCTCTCGGTCATGGGCGTGCAGCCTGTCGCGCTGCCCACCGTTGTGCTGTCCACCCATACAGGCGGCTTTGGCACACCGGCGCGCATGGACGGCTGTGCCTACGGCGAAGCGGCGCTGGAGCACTATCATGCACTGGGATTGGAATTCGACTGCATTTATACCGGCTATCTGGGCGGTGAAGCACAGGTAGCCCTTGCGGAAAAGGCGTTTGCTCTGTGGAGCAGCGCATACAAGGTAGTAGACCCGGTCATGGGCGACGGCGGCAAGGCTTACTCCACCGTGACCCCGGCACTGATCGACCGCATCCGGAATCTGTGCCGCGCGGCCGACCTCATCCTGCCCAACTACACCGAAGCGCAGCTTCTGCTGGAACGGGAGCCCGCTCTGACCGAGCTGGACGATGCGCAGGCACAGGCGCTTGCCGACGAGGTCACTGCCATTGCCCCGAACGCCATCGTCACGGGGCTGCCCATCGGCAAATACATCGGGTGCGCCGGCAGCGGCAAGGATCGCTTTGTGATCAAAAGGCTCCACCTTGCCCGCAGCTTCCCCGGCACGGGGGATCTGTACGGCGCCGTGCTGCTTGGTTCTGTGATGCAGGGCAACGCGCTGAGCGCTGCCGCAGACAACGCCGCAGAGTTCGTCTCGCTGGCCATCCAGCGTACCCCCGCCGGACAGGACACCCGTTTCGGAGTCTGGTTCGAGCCGCTGCTGCCCAAGCTCTGCCCCATCCCGGAGGAACGCGGAGGTCTCAGCTATGAATGAAAAACCAACTCTGAACATCGTTCTGGTGGAGCCGCGGATCCCCCAGAACACCGGCAATGTGGCGCGCACCTGCGCCTGCACTGCCTGCCGACTGCATCTGGTCGGCCCGATGGGGTTTGCCATCGATGACAAAAAGCTCAAGCATGCCGGGCTGGATTACTGGCACTATCTGGATATCCACTACTACGACAGCCTTGCAGACTTTTTTGCCAAGAACAACGGCCCCTACTACTATTTTACGACCAAAGCTCCTCAGCGCTATACCGACGTTGCCTACCCGGACGGAACTTATCTCGTCTTTGGGCGGGAGGATGCCGGTCTGCCGGAAGCACTTCTGGCAGAAAATCAGGAACACTGCGTCCGGATGCCCATGCGGGAAACCTGCCGCAGCCTGAATCTTTCCAACAGCGTTGCCGTAGGCGTATACGAAGTACTGCGCCAGTGGGATTTCCCTGAGCTGCTGGATCACGGACATTTACGAGATTACGAATGGAAATGAGGATATTATGAGCAAGATCGCGATCCTGACCGACTCCTCCTGCGACATCCCGCAGGAACTTGCCGACAAGTACGGCATCGACATCATGAGCTTCCACATCCTGCTGGACGATGTGGATTATATCGAGCGTGAGAGCTGCACCAACGTGGAGTTCTACGACAAGATGCGCGCGGCAAAGGGCGTGCCCTCCACCGCCGCCATCACCCCCATCCAGTTCTGTGAGAAATACTGCCAGTATGTGGACGAGGGCTACACCGACATCATCCATGTGCCCATCAACCGCTCCGGCAGCTCCACCTACAACAACGCTCTGATGGCACAGGGCATGCTGCGCGAGGAGCGCCCTGAGCACCACATGAAGATCCATCTGCTGGATCCTCACACCTATTCCATGCCGTTTGGCTGGTACCTGTGCGAGATGGCGCGCAAGCTGCACAACGGCGCTGAGGTGACCCATGTCATCCGCGAGTTCGAGCAGCAGATGAACTGCATGGAGATCATCCTTGGACC
>CAZUDU010000147.1:0-4024 GCA_964619455.1 uncultured Faecalibacterium sp. | reverse complement strand
GCTGGGCGTGCCCACCATCAACCAGATCTACCCGCAGGGCTACCAGATGCCCCGCGGCGGCATCTATATCACCCGCACTCGCATCGATGGGGTATGGTACCCCTCTGCGACCGGGCTGGGCAGCCGCCCGACCGTCAACGCGGACGAGACCAAGGTGACCTGCGAGACCTTCATCCCGGGGTTCTCCGGCGATCTGTACGGCACTGAGCCGGTGGTGGAGTTCCACGCGTACCTGAACCCCAGCAAGAAATTCGATACGCTGGACGAGCTGCGGGACTGCATCCAGACAGCTGCCCGCCGTGCACAGGAATACTTTGGCGCATAAATCAAAAGCTCCCCGCAAGGGGAGCTTTTTTCGGTGATACGGCAGATGCTCACGAGAAAAGAACCTGCTTTCTTTTTGAGCAGAGCGTGTTATAATAAAAACCACAAAGATGAATCGGCAAGGAGAATTTTGGATGCAGATCACAGATCGTTTTGAGCAGAAGGCGGCGTTTGAACAGGTGCGGATGCCGGATGGCTCGGAGATGGCACTGACGGTGGAACACGCGACCGCGATCGTGGTCAACGAGCAGCCGGCATTCCGGGTGATCTGCACACCGGAGCGCCTGCCCCAGATGGCGCTGGGGCGGCTGCTGACCGAGGGCTGGATCACAAGTGCACAGGAAGTGGAGCAGGTGGCTGTCTGTGCCGAGGGGCTGAAGATCAGTGTGTATCTGAACCACCCTCTTACCGCGCAGAAGCCCGCAGCGCAGGAGGTGCCGAGCTGCTGTACCGACAACCTGACCCTTGCCAGCCCGGTGGCGCTGGCACCGCTGCGCCCGGTGCCGCAGGGCTATGGCGCACCGCGGCCGGAGTGGATAGAGACGATGACCGCTGCGATGGACGCGGGGCTGCCGCTCTACCGCGCCACCCGTGCGGTGCACAGCTGCATTCTGATGCGCGAGGGGAAGATCCTCTATCAGTGTGAGGATCTGGGGCGGCACAATGCACTGGACAAGGCAGTGGGCTGTGCGCTGATGGACGGTGTGCCGCTGGAGGAGTGCATCCTTTATACCAGCGGGCGGGTGCCGCTGGATATGGTGCGCAAGGTCATCCGGGCGGGTGTACCGGTGCTGGTGAGCAAGACGATGCCCACCGTGCAGTCGCTGGAGCTAGCACAGGAATACGGGCTGACCTTGTTATGCGGCAAAAAACGTCCGCGGCGGTAAAAGACCGCTGGTTACAAAATAGCTAAAAAATCCAAGGATTGGTTGACAGATTATTCGACAATATGTTATAATCTTGACGAAGAGACCGCTCTGATGTTGCAGCATCTTGAGCGGTCATTTTCGTGCAAAAATTGCAGGAATCTGAAAAAACAGGCAGGTGAAAACATGAAGCAGGCAACCAAGTCGTTTACCCAGCCGTCGGTGTGGCGTAAGCGGCTGCCGGGCTACGCAGCCATGGGTGCTGCATCCGTAGCGCTGGCACTGGGGCTGACGGGTCTGATGCAGGCACGCACCACGGTCAGCGGTACCTTGCTGCCGCTGTCGGACGCAGACGCTGCGACCTACGGCATCAGCTCGGTGTACCAGCTGGAGGACGGCGCATACCTCGTCACGGGAGCGAAGAAGGGCTTCCAGAGCGAGGTGCAGGCAGCGGTCACGCTGGATGCAGAGGGCAACGTGCTCAAGGTCGAGATCCTCTCGCAGGACGAGACCGCAAGTCTGGGCGGGCACTGTGTGGATCCCGAGTTCACGGATCAGTACAAGGCAGCCGCCCCGTTCACGCTGGCAGGCAAGAGCTACACGGTGACCGATCCCGCGACCGGCGCAAGCTATGCAGCGGCAGGCAGCACCGAAACGGCAGCTCCGCAGCGCAGCTTTGACCCCGCACGGTGGAATGTGAACGATACTTCCCCGGAAGCGGAGGCGATGCGCAAGATGTACGCCGCAGGTCTGACCCTCTCCGCGCTGAACGGCGAGCCGATGGACGAGCCGCTGGGCACTTCCCCGGAGGCTATCGCACACGAAAAGCTCTACGAGGCAGGTCTGACCCTGTCGGCGCTCAACGGTGAAAAGCTCACCGTTCTGCCCGACACCAAGGACAACAGCCCGGAGTGGACAGCAATGCGCAAGATGTACGAGGCGGGCTTGACCCTCTCGGCACTGAACGGCGAGAAGCTGGAAAAGCCGGTCATGGACTGGTCGGCAGAAGAGCTGGCACAGTACCGCATGGAGCAGGCTGGTCTGACCACCGGCGCAGCATCTGCAGAGCAGACCGGCACAGCGCAGGCAGACCTGACCGAGGTGGACGCACTTTCTGGCGCGACCATCACTTCGGCAGCAGTGACTGACGTTGTGAACAATTCGTATTTCTATGTAACAGAGGTGCTCGGCGCAGAGTGACCTCACGGAGGAATGGATAACTATGGCAAAAACCGATTTTCTGACGGCTGACATGACCCGCCGTCAATTCATGAAGATCTCCGGCAAGAGCCTTGCAGGGCTCACCCTTTCCGCATCCATGCTGTCCCTGTTCGGCTGCTCTCAGGAGCAGGTCGATGCAGGCCAGGTGGCTACCTGGGCACTGCCGCAGGGTCTGCTGGTCGTTCGTGCAGACCTGTGCACCGGCTGCCAGCGCTGCGAGATCAACTGCACTCTGGCAAACGATGGCGTTTGCTCTTCTTACATCAGCCGTGTCAAGATGCAGCGCAAGCTGAACCTGGACGGCAACGGCAACGGCCTGCTGTCTGGCGGTGACAACTGCTTTGTCTACTTCCCGGATACCTGCCGCCAGTGTGAGGATCCTGCCTGCGGCAATGCCTGCCCGCAGAAGGCGATCACCACCAATGGCATGGGCGTGCGCGTCGTGAACACCGATCTGTGCATCGGCTGCGGCGCCTGCACCGAGGCTTGCCCCTGGCACCTGCCCACCGTCAACCCTGAGACCGGCAAGTCCTCCAAGTGCATCGCCTGCGGTGCCTGCGTAACGGGCTGCCCGTCCGGTGCTCTGTCCATCGTGGACTGGGATGCCGTCACCAGTGCAGCACAGGCTGCTTACATGGATCTGTAAGGAGGAACAAAAATGGCTGAATATTTTGGCTGGGCAGGTCAGCTCCTGCGCGTCGATCTTACCACCGGTACGATCACCAAGGAGGATGACTCCAAGTATCACAAGTATATCGGCGGTATGGGCATGGCCTACCGCATCATGTATGAAGAAGCACCGATGGATCTGGATCCGTACGATGAGCGCGCTCAGGTCATCTTTGGTGTTGGCCCCCTGACCGGCGCCGGCGTGCCTTGCTCTGGCCGTATGAACATCACCTTCCGTTCTACCTGGTCCAAGGGCAAGTCCATCGTGGACGCTCACATGGGCGGCCACATCGGCTCCATGCTGAAGTACGCTGGCTACGATGCGATCGTGGTCACCGGTATTTCCCCCAAGCCCGTTTACCTGTGCATCGAGGATGACAAGGTCGAGCTGAAGGACGCAAGCGAGATCTGGGGCAAGGGCACCTTTGCTGCCAACAAGTGGATGATCGAGCAGAACGGCCGCGAGTTCGAGGCTGCTGCCATCGGCCCCGCTGGTGAGAACCTGGTGGACTACTCCACCCTGAACACCAGCTTCGGCAACTCCGGCGGTGCGGGTCTGGGCGCTGCGATGGGCTGCAAGAAGCTGAAGGGTCTGGCGATCCGCGGCACCGGCTCTGTCCATGTGGCAGATCCCAAGAAGGTCATCGAGCTGTCTCACTACATGATGGGCAACCTGATCGGCGGCAACAACAACCACAACGTGCCCGCACAGCCCCAGAGCTGGGCAGAGTACAGCGCTACCTCCGGCAACAACCGCTGGGCAGGCGCTCCCGGCCGTATGTGGAAGAAGGCTCCCGGCGGCCCCGTGGATACCGGTGAGCAGCCCTACAACGATCTGAACAAGGTCGCTCTGCGCTGCTTCAAGGGCTACTTCGACTTCGGCGCACCGGCTGCTGAGTACACCGTCAAGAACGGCGGCTGCTCCTCCTGCCCCATCCGCTGCC
>CAZUDU010000146.1:0-4035 GCA_964619455.1 uncultured Faecalibacterium sp. | reverse complement strand
GCACACAACTGGGCTGCCGAGGAAGAAGCCTTTGAGAAGGTCATGGACTACATCAAGGCTGTGCGTACCATGCGCACCGAGATGAACGTCCACCCCGCCAAGAAGACCAGCATGATCATCGAGACCGCTGATGCAGCTCCCTTCCAGAGCGCAGAGGTCTATCTGGCAAAGTTTGCCTTTGCGACCGATGTGACCTTTACCGAGAAGTACGAGGGCAGCACCGACGGCATGGTGCAGGTGTCCACCCACACCGCACGCGGCTTCATCCCCATGATGGAGCTGATCGACCGCGAGAAGGAGCTGGCCCGCCTGAACAAGGAAAAGGCAAAGGCAGAAAAGGAAATGGCAATGTTCCAGAACCAGCTGGCGAACCCCAAGTTCGTCGAGCGTGCTCCGGCAGCGCTGGTCGAGGACATCCGCAATAAGTTCGCCAAGAGTCAGGACAAGCTCGCCAACATCGAGCAGAGCATCAAGGCACTGGGCTAAAAGCGTTCGCTGCCCGGAAAGGAGCGCCCTACGCAAGCAAAACGGGAACGGGTCTCGCCGTGGCTGATCGCCGGGCGGGTGATCTTCACCTTTGCCCTCATCGGCTGTATCGCATTCATCTTTTCCAACTCCATGCAGATCGCATCGGCCTCCACCGGGGCAAGCAGCAGGGTACTCACCCTGCTGCAGCGTGCCCTGTGCCGTGTGGGTCTGCCGGGGCTGGCGGAGCAGCTCACCATGCACTTTGTGCGCAAGCTGGCGCACTTTTGTGAGTATGCTCTGGAAGGCTTTCTGCTCATGCTCTGCCTGCGGGTCTATACCCGGCATCCGTTCCGGCACGTCAGCGTGCCGGTGCTGGGCGGTGCCCTCACCGCGCTGGCAGACGAGACCATCCAGCTGTATTCCGCTGGGCGCAGCAGTCAGGTCACCGATGTCTGGCTGGATCTGATCGGAGTCCTTGCAGGGATCTTCGCGGCCGTTCTGGTGCTGGCTGTGTTCCGGCTCGTGTTCCATCATCGTGACAAGGAGTGATACCAATGACCATCGAACAGGCAAATCAGTATTTTGCAGCCCTTTCGGACGGCTTTGCCGATCTGGAACAGCTGCGCGCTGCGCTGCCCGCAGCCGTGCAGCCGGTGCAGTTCGTGGGCGTGGCGGGCACCGCAGGCAAGACCACCGTGGTGCGCCTGCTGTCTGCGATCCTGCACGCACAAGGCATCCATGCCGGCAGCTATCAGTTTGGCTGTCAGCCGCTGGCACAGCGTATTTTCGTGGACGATGCACCGGTGGATGAAACACTGCTGTGTGCGGCGGCGCAGGAGCTTTCTGCCGCAGAGGAGCTGCCGCAGTATGCCGCAGAGCTTGCGGCAGCGGCACACTGCTTTGCGGCGGCAGGCTGTACCCTCGCGGTGGTGGAACTGCCGGATGCCGGTCTGGCGGCAGCTCTGCCCCAGATGCCGGTGTGCGCGGTCACGGCGGTCGGGCCGGACGGCGTCAGCCGCTCGGTGGAGCGTCTGGCGGCCCTGTCCGCAGGCGTGATGCGCAAGGGCACCATCTGTGTCACCGCGCCGGAACAGGCAAAGGAAGTGCTCAGTGAGCTGATCGTGGCAGCTGCCAAGTGTGACTGCGAGCTGGTCGTGCCGGACGCAGAGGATATCTCCTTCCTGGAAGCAGAAAAGTTTGCCTCCCGCATCGACTACGGCGGATACACTGTGCCGCTGAACTTCCTCGGACGCCACGCAGCGGGCAATGCTGCCGTGGCGGTAGAGCTTGCGCTCGCGCTCAGCCGTAAGGATATTGAAGTATCGGACGAAGCGATTCTGGAAGGTCTGGCTGCGGTGGAGAACCGCAGCAGCATCCGGGTGTTCTCGCAGCGTCCGCTCATCATGCTGGACGCCTGCCACACTCCGCAGCAGGCGGCAGTGCTGCTCCGTGTGCTCAACATGGCAAAGGTGCGCCACATGAGCGCCATCATCGGTCTGGCGGAAGAGGAAAGCGCCGAGGCGTTCTTCTCCGCACTGGAGACCGGTCTGACCCCGGAGGAGCAGAACAAGGAGAAAGACACCATGCCCGGCATGAGTGACAACCCCTTTGATAAAGTGTATCTTGTCACCCCGGCAGGGGTCGATGCAGCCATTGCGGCACGCCTGACCGAGAAGGCACGCTTCCATTTCGACGCGCAGCACTGCGAGTCGCTGGCACAGGCGGTCGAGCTGGCGCATGCCAACACCCGCCGCGGTCTGCTGATCTGCGGCAGCGAGGCGATCACGCTGGAAGCCTATACTCTGATGGAAAACGCCTGAGCGACACACTTCCCTAAAAAATAAGAGCAGGATCCCGTACACTGAGAATGTGTACGGGATTTTTTGTTGCCCAAAAACGACCGGGCATATACCCAATGAACAAAAAGGAGATGGACAGGCATGGCAACGGTAAGCTTTACCCCGGCAGGGGAGGTGCTGTACGCCTATCTTGCAGGGGAGATCGATCATGATGCGGCACAGAACCTCCGGATGCTGCTGGACGATGCACTGATCAGCCGCAGCCCGCAGATCCTCGTGATGGATCTCGGCGGAGTGGGATTTATGGATTCCTCCGGCATCGGACTGATTTTGGGTCGGCAGCGCTGTGCGCGCACGCTAGGCGTGCAGCTTCAGGTACAGCACGCACCGGCACAGCTCCGGGAGATGATGCGGCTCGCAAAGATCCCCTGCACGCGTGAAGAACAACAGGAGGCAGAATCATGAAAGCGGAAAACACGACAAAGATCCAGTTCGACTCGCTCAGTGTCAACGAAAGCTATGCCCGCGGCGCAGTGGCGGCGTTCCTTGCCCGGTACGATCCTACCGTCCCGCAGATGGCGGATCTCAAAACGGCAGTCTCGGAGGCGGTCACCAACTGCATCGTCCATGCTTACCCGGAACGGATCGGAACGGTGGTCATGAGCATCGCGGTCTACCCCGGACGTGAGGTGCAGATCACCATTGCGGATAAAGGCATCGGCATCCCTGATATCCCGCAGGCGATGGAGCCGCTCTTTACGACCGGCAACCCGGACGAGCGCTCCGGGCTGGGCTTTGCGGTCATGCAGAGCTTTATGGATAAGGTCAGGGTCACCTCAAAACCCGGTAAGGGAACGAAGGTGGTGCTGACCAAACGCCTGACTGAACGGGGGAGCGGTACATAACAGGAAAGGCGGAGTGGGCATGATATCGGACAAGACCCGGCGGGAGACCTTTATTGAACAGAACCTTGGGCTGGTGCATTCCTGTGCCGGGCGGTTCCGCGGACGCGGCATCGAATACGAGGATCTTTATAGTGCAGGCTGTATGGGGCTGGTCAAGGCGTATGATAACTTCGATGAAGAGCGCGGTGTCTGCTTTTCGACCTATGCGGTACCGGTCATTCTGGGCGAGATCAAAAAGCTCTTCCGGGACGGCGGCACAGTAAAGGTAAGTCGATCTCTCAAGGAACTGGGGATGCGGGTACAGGCGGCGCGGGAACATGCGCTGAAGCTGCGTGGGAGTGAACCCACCGTCTCAGAGCTGGCAGAACAGTTACAGGAGAGTGTGGAGATGGTCACGTTGGCGATCCAGGCGGCACAGCCTGCGATGAGCCTGACTCCGGAGAATCCCGACAGTGAGGACAGGCAACTGGATATCCCGATCGAGTCTCATGAGGAAGCTCTGGCAGAGAAGATCAGCCTTGCGGAGGTGATCGCAAAACTGCCCCAGCAGGATCAGCAATTGATCCGTCTGCGTTTTTACGGAAACCGGACACAAAGCGAGACCGCAAAGGTCCTGCATACCACACAGGTGCAGATCTCCCGGCGGGAACGGAAGATCTTGAGCCTTCTGCGCAGCCGTCTTCTGGAGGAATAAGCTGTGAAATCCACAAATCTGTGAGAAAAAACTAGTCAAAACAGCAAAAGAAGAAAAAAGTCGAAAAAAGATTGAAAAAACACTTGCATTTTCCAAAGAGCTGTGCTAAAATACACAACTGTCAGGCGGGCAACCGACAGAGCGAAAGCAAAGAAGGACGCTGGAACGT
>CAZUDU010000145.1:0-4073 GCA_964619455.1 uncultured Faecalibacterium sp. | reverse complement strand
CGATGGAACAATGCTTCCCGGAAGCTTCAATGATTTCGGGGATGCGGTCCCGAACCAGCTTGTTGTGCGTAATAATCGAACTCAAAGAGAACACCTTCTTTGTAATTGTTTAGGAGCTTTGTGACCGGAGCAATCGAAGTGCAGAAATGATTTTGTCTCGTTCACCGCTGCCATCCGTTCGGAGACGAATCAGAGGGAGACCGCTTTTTTCAAGGATGGAGTTCTTTTTGGAATCTCGCAAGGCCTGGCTGCTTTTCGGATCATGGAAAGCGGTTCCGTCTACTTCGATTGCGAGAACGGGATGATGGTCCATTTTATGAAAGAGAAGAAAGTCTACATGCGTTAGAAAGTTGCGAGCGTAGGTGGCTTCATCGTTGGTCAGAATAGAGTAGTCCTTGACCAGTGTTGCCAACGATACATGTGTTGCACAACAGAGCATAGCGAATTCGTCCTCGGATAGGAGTTGGTCGATGAGCGCATACATCAAGTTTTCGGAATCATACTCGGAAATCCGCTTATGCTTTCGCAGATAGAACTTTCGCTGTTCGGCATACCCTTTATAAAGAAGGTCGAAGACGGAATAAACGCGGCTCTGGACTACCTGGAAGTTGTTATAAAGAATATAACGCAGCAAGTCACCGTAGTTGGTTTGGTCGTTGCGTGGATCCTGTGAGGTCACAACAGTTAAGGAATGTACTGCGCGTGAGACTGCAACATTCAGCATGTGAGGATCATCAACAAAATCAGAGATAAGATTATCAACGGATGTTAAGATGATAGCGTCCTTTTCGCGTCCTTGGAATTTGTGAACAGTATCGATCTCATAGGAATCTCCAAGTTGTTTGCAGAGAGCGGAGACTTGATCACGATAGGGCGTGATGATGCCGATTTCATGATCTTCTTTTACGGTTAATCGTGGAAGGATTTCTTGTTGGATGACATCGATTTGTCGTTGATTTGAATGTTTGCGTGCATGATTGCCCGGTGTCGTTTGATATAATGAGAGAACGTCAGGCTCATTGTGGTCTTCTGTCATGATGATGAGCTGGCCTTGATAGAATTTTTGGTTGCAGAAGTTGATGATCTTTGGGTGACAGCGGTAGTGTTCTTTTAAGAGCGTGATGGGAACGGTTTTCCAAATTGAAAGAGCCGAAGAGAGCAGACTGTGTTTAGAGAAACGATAGGAATCAGGCAGTGCTCTTTTTTGCCAGATTTCGTCGCAAATGTGTGCATCGGAATCGGTTACTACGTTGGGTAATTGCTTCAGATCGCCTACGATAACAACATTTCGCGCGCAAGAAAAAGCGAGAACGCCAGTTGTTAAGTCTACTTGAGAAGCCTCATCGATGATCAGATAATCGTAGAGATAGTTGCTGTCTAAGGTTCCTTTAATGGAGTATGTTGTGCTTAAAATGACCGGATATTCGCATGTGAATTTTTGAGAACTTTTACGGAAGGATTCATAGACAAACTTGGAACGGGGAGAAGTCCAGTCATAGCGATCTGCTAACGCAGAACGGAACAGTTCGAAGGACAGCTCAGTGAGTTGATCCATTTTAGCGCTAAAAGAATAGCTGGACAGTTTGTGTTCGAGATCTTCTTTTTCTTGACGCAATTCGTTCTGTTTTGTGATGTAAAACTGGTGCTGCAAATAGGGGATAACGATTTCGGGCTTATGGCGAAAAAGTTTGATGGCATTAAAGTTGAACCGGAATAAGAGAAAAAATTTTTGCAAGAGATTTGGATACTTTTCCGTTTCGGCAAAATGCTCGAATTCGATCCAGAGAGCCAAAATCTTGTCCGAGGATAAGGTTATGGTGTTTTCGAACAGGTCGGAATGATAGGAGGCATAATATTCTTCGAAATAATGATGTTCCGGCTCAAGACATAGGAATTCCTGCTCGATCTCGGCAATGCGGTTTTTAATATGGAGCTTTTCGTTGAGCTCGGAGGAAAGTTCGGATATGGAGAGCTTTAATTGGTTCTTTTGATCTGTGGACCGTTTCCACGGCTCCATATCGGGATATTTGAGATTTTGGGTCTCGATGAAGTTCTTTTTGTTGGAGTTACTTCCCAGAAAAGCGGTAAGGAAAGAAAAATTCTTCTTTTCGAGTTTTTCGGCAACATTGTGCGTTGCGGAGTTGTTGTTGGAGACGATGGCTACGGTCTTGCCCTCTAAAACGACATTGGCGATAATGTTCAGGATGGTCTGCGTTTTTCCCGTGCCGGGAGGACCTTGGATAATACTGATTTGAGAGGAAAGCGCACGCTCAACTGCTTTTTTCTGGCTTTGGTTAAGTCCGAACGGATAAATAACGGTTGCTGGAAGTTCCGGTCGATCGATAGATTTTTGGGGATTAAAGTAGTTGGCAAGAACTGTTTCAGAGCTGACATGCCGGATCCGATTGTATTGTAAAGATAAAATGTTTGTTCCGTTCTCTGCAACTAAACTGGTTGCAGCAGCCGTTTCCTTGAAGCACTCAAAAATATTTTCGCTTGTGGGGTCGTGTAAGCAGTCTTCTTGCATGGATACTTCGTCACGACGACAGACTTCGCCGACTATTCCATTGGAAACAAGCCGATAGAATTCGCCGAAATCGAGAATCTCGTCAAGACTACGTTGAGGACATCCGCGGACTGTGATAATAAGGCCAGTCGGGTCAACGACCTTTTGAATCGGATAGTTCACAACATTGCAGCGTTTATAGGTATATGTTTTGTCTGGGCTGCGGTTATAGACAACATCGCAATAGTCTTCATGAAATTGAAAACTGACGATAGATTCAGTTTTATTGGAACCCTTTATCAGAATCAAATTCTTCCGGTTATCCATGATAATACTCCTCAAACGTGGCGGGATAGAGGCTTTGATAACAAAAAAGCTCTGCCGTTTGGCAGAGCGTGAAGTTCATGGGATCGATACTGCCAAAGATTAAAACAACACTGACAGCGTTGTATCTAATGATACCGGATATTGGAAGAAAATGCAAGATAAGAATGGATAAGGGCAGCATTCCATTGTGATTTTGTTTTGATATGCTATAATGGAATCGGAAATTTATTAAACCGGAGGTGCCTATGCACGATATTTGGAACCCGTGGCACGGCTGTGTCAAGTGCAGTGAGGGATGCCAGAACTGCTACATGTACTTTCTGGACAAGACGCGTGACAGAGACGGAGCGGAGATCTACAAAACGAAAAACGGGTTCAACTATCCACTGCAAAAGGATCGTAATGGAAATTACAAGATCCAGAGCGGAGAGCAGATCCGTGTGTGCATGACCTCGGATTTCTTTCTGGAAGAAGCGGATCCGTGGCGAGAGCAAGCATGGGAAATGATGCGCCAGCGCAGCGATGTGGTGTTTTACCTTTTGACTAAGCGCCCGCAGCGGGTGAAGCAATGCCTTCCGCCGGACTGGGGCAGGGGATGGGACAACGTTTTCTTCAACGTGACCTGCGAAAACCAGCGCCGGGCAGATGAGCGTATTCCGTTGCTGCTGGAGCTTCCGTTCAAGCACAAAGGCATCATGTGTGCGCCGTTCATCGGCCCGGTCAGTATCCGGGAGTATCTGCCATCCGGTCAGATCGAGCAGGTGATCTGCGGCGGTGAAAACTACGATGGCGCACGCCCCTGTAATTTTGACTGGGTGAAATCCCTGCGGCAGGAATGCGTGGAGGCTGATGTTACCTTCTGCTTTATCGAGACAGGAACGGTGTTTATCAAAGATGGCAAGCGTTACAACCTGCCCGGCAAACAGCTGCAAAGCCGGATGGCGTACAAGTCCGGAATGAACTATCAGGGGAAGCGGATGCACTTTGATCTCGTGGACGACTGGGGATACCCGATTCCCAAAGAACAGCTCTATGTGCCGCATTACCGTGCAAACTGCGAGTGCTGCGGCAGTCGGTTGATCTGCAACGGCTGCGGTGACTGCGGAAAGTGTCCGTGAGTCCCAATGAACACAAATGAAATTCTTGAAAGAGTTTTTGAGGTTCAAAATAGGAGCGGCAAGCAGGGCATCGTGGTACCACGATGCGAAAAAGAAACCGGGTCATTTGACTCGGTTTCTTT
>CAZUDU010000144.1:0-4100 GCA_964619455.1 uncultured Faecalibacterium sp. | reverse complement strand
TACCAAACCGTACCCGCCGGGAAGAATGAGACAATAAAGGTTACTTTGAACACATAACACTGACACACGGTACACGACCGTTCATCATAAAAAATAAGCCTTGCTTCCCGGAATGAAGAAGCAGGGCTTTTTGTTTTGTGATCGGTTTTCAGCCAAGTTGGAAACTTCGCAGGAAGAGTCGTTGCCGAGAGAATTGATTTTCTCAAAGAGAGGGTTTGTGCTTTTTTCTGGTCTTTTTTTCGGATTCGACGATTTCTGATTCTGGCTGGTCGTCCAGTATTGCAAACAATCGCTTACAAGTCGGACAATGCCATACATCAACTGCTCGGCGTTTATACTTCCGTCTGCTTTTCCATATTAAAACAATATTGCAATTAGGGCAGCAAACAGTGGTTTCTTTGCGTTTGGCACAAGGAATGTCTGGATGCGGGGGATAGGTAACTTTGGCAGTATAAAATGTCGCACCGATTTGACTTACAACACGATAATGTAAGGCTGCATAGTGCTGTTCTCTGCTCATAAGGAGACCTCCAGTTTCAGAATCGTTGACGCAAGCGGTCAGAGTTCGTAAATTTCAAACTGAAAATTCCTTAAATCTTTTTTACTCACAAGTTGTTTCATCAGCGGTTCTGCAATCGAACAGTATTCCTCCGCCTTTTCTCTTGTCTCAAAGAAAATCTCTCTGACAACATACGGATCACCACTGGTTCGGATTTCAGCTCTAACAACAAATTTATCTTCAGCCATTATCAATTCCACTTTTATTAGTGTTGAACATTGTAATCGGTCAAACCTCTTCGATTACAACTGTGACTTCGGTCTGTCCTTTACCGTTCAGGCATTCAATCCCGAAATCATACAATTCTTTCAGTTCTTCTGCTTTTTCTCGTGAATCGAAATAATCCGTCTTGAAGACGGAGTGGTCTTCATTCCAGATACTTTTGACTACGAACTTTTTGTTTTCAGTCATGTTTGCAACTCCTCTTGATTTTAATGCAGATCATTGCAAGCGGTCAGAGTTCTTCAAGAACGATGGAAAATGCCGTTTGATTTTTGCCGTGTTCCAACTCCATGGCATAGTTCATCAGTCTGTGAAATCCCTCCGCTTCTTTTTTTGTTGCGAATTGATTTTCTACTAGGACTTTCGGTTTGTCTCTCAGCATACTCACGGTTTTGACAACAAATTTATTTTTGGCCATGCATTCCCTCCTGCCTCAATTGCCCGGCGGGTATAGCGGTCGTACAGGGCAGAGAATCCGTCGGGCAGTTCCACCTTTGCGACCTTCATTTGTGCGACCTCATTCTAAAAAATTAAATGTCCGATAATCTGTGCTTTCAAGAGAAAAATAAAAAATAGGGTCGGATTTGTGCGAAAAACGTGAAGAAAAAGCCAAAAATGACCCTGAATTTCAATTTGTGCAAGGTTCGAGGGCAGTCAAGATAGGGTGCACCTCAACTTGCGCTCCGTTCCAGCCATATGATAAGCGGGCAGGAATCCCTCTCAGCCAGCTGCAGATGGAAACAGGAGTGTTCAAGCATGCTTTCTTCAAACGCTGTATGTTCGTATCCGGATCGAAGCAGGCGGGGTAGTTGAAAATAGTGAATCCGGCAATGAATCGTAGTTCGCTTTCAAATCGTCCGCATAGAGCGGGTCGCGGGGGAAAGGTTCTTGATGATGTTGGCTCTCTGGAACTGCTCGAAGGCTTTTTGGACGCTGAGCACCCCCGTAGTTTGTCCCTGTTTTGCCTGTTTGCGCACGAAAAGGATTCCGCCTTTTTGGGCGAAAATCCCCTCATATTCCAATGGAACGTTTTTTGACCTTGCAGGCAAATAAAAAAGCCTGCAAAAACGACGAATCAACGTGCGCTTTCACAGGCTTTTCATGCCGCCAACGGGGGTCGAACCCGTACTCTGTCTCCAGAAAGGGATTTTAAGTCCCTCGTGTCTGCCAATTTCACCACAGCGGCTCACAACGCTAATTATAATACAATAGAACCGTTTTTTTGTCAAGAGAAAGACGAGCGGTCGATTCAGTGTAAAAAAGTGCTTTTTCTTTGTGTTGATTCATGCTATAATAAAAACGAACACCTGTCAAGGGGACAGGTGGCGCTCCCAGACTGGTAACAGGAGCGCAGGTTCGTGCGGCGCATAGGTGCGCTGCGGGGAAAGTACCCGCACAATGGCGGGAAAGAACAAAAAAGAGAGGCGGTTCGAGATGTTGGATAAGATCAAATGCAGCACCGGCGGCGCATATTATGCACGCGGCGAGTGGATCGAAGCGGACGGCAATGCGCCCGCAGCTCTGGCGGCAAAAGGCTTTGATGAAAAAGCCATTGCAAACGCAAAGACCGGCACGATGGCGTACGGCATTTTGCAGGCACACAACACCAGCGGCGATACCGAAAACCTGAAGATCAAGTTTGATGCGATGGCAAGCCACGACATCACCTTTGTGGGCATTATCCAGACGGCGCGTGCGTCCGGGCTGGAGAAGTTCCCCATCCCGTATGTGCTGACCAACTGCCACAACAGTCTGTGTGCAGTGGGCGGCACCATCAACGAGGATGACCACCGGTTCGGCTTGTCTGCGGCAAAGAAATACGGCGGTATCTTTGTGCCGCCGCATCTGGCGGTCATCCACCAGTATATGCGAGAGAAATTCGCGGGCTGCGGCAAGATGATCCTCGGCTCGGACTCTCACACCCGCTACGGTGCGCTGGGTACGATGGCGATCGGTGAAGGCGGCGGCGAGCTGGCAAAGCAGCTTCTGGGCCGTACCTATGACGTTGCTCGTCCGGGTGTCGTTGCGATCTACCTCACCGGCGCTCTGCCGGCAGGCTGCGGCGCACACGATGTGGCGATCGCGCTGGTGGGAAAGCTGTTCAAGAGCGGCTATGTCAAGAATAAGGTCATGGAGTTTGTCGGCCCCGGCATTGCATCTCTGCGTCAGGATACCCGTAACGCGATCGATGCGATGACCACCGAGACGACCTGTCTTTCTTCCATCTGGGAGACCGATGAAACGACCCGCAAGTTCCTTGCGGTGCACGGCCGCGGTGCGGATTACAAGCCGCTTGCTCCGGCAGAGCTGGCGTATTATGACGGTGTGGTGACGGTGGATCTGTCGACCATCCGCCCCATGATCGCGCTGCCGATGCACCCCTCCAACGCATTTACCATCGAGGAACTGAACGCAAACCTCGATGAGATCCTCTACGCCTGTGAGCAGGATGTGCAGCAGCTCATCGGCCGCAAGGACGTGACGCTGGATCTGCGCAGCAAGATCGAGAACGGTAAGCTGCGGGTGGATCAGGGGGTGATCGCGGGCTGCGCAGGTGGCCTGTATGACAGCATCTATGAGGCGGCATCCATTCTCAAGGGACGCACCGGCGGCTGCGGCGATTATGCTTTGAGCGTTTATCCCGGCAGCCAGCCCATTATGATGGAGCTGGTGCGCACTGGTGTCATCGGTGACCTGATGGCAAGCGGTGCGACCATCCGTACGGCGTTCTGCGGCCCGTGCTTCGGCGCAGGCGATGTGCCCGCCAACGGTGCA
Organism: uncultured Faecalibacterium sp.; assembly: GCA_964619455.1. GTDB lineage: Bacteria > Bacillota > Clostridia > Oscillospirales > Ruminococcaceae > Faecalibacterium. The sequence continues at coordinate 544 of CAZUDU010000144.1, read as the reverse complement.
CTGTCCATCCGCCACACCACCCGCAACTTCCCCAGCCGTGAAGGCTCCAAGCCCGGCAGCGGTCAGCTTTCCGGCGTGGCGCTGATGGATGCCCGCAGCATTGCGGCAACCACGGCCAACGGCGGCATCCTGACCCCGGCGACTGAGATCGACTACGACCCCACCGTGCCGGAGTACCAGTACGATTCCTCCAGCTACGATACCCGAGTGTATCAGGGCTTTGGCAAAGGGGATTACGATGCGCTGCTCAAGCTCGGCCCCAACATCAAGGACTGGCCGGAGATCGCGCCGCTGGGCGAGAATCTGCTGCTGAAGGTGGCTTCTTATATCACCGACCCTGTTACCACCACCGATGAGCTGATCCCTTCGGGTGAGACTTCTTCTTACCGGTCGAATCCTCTGGGTCTGGCAGAGTTTACCCTCAGCCGGAAGGATCCGGATTACGTCAAGCGTGCCAAGGAAGTACAGGGCGAAGAGAACGCCCGCCGCGCAGGGGAGGGCAGTGCTGAGCTGCTGGCAAAGCTGCGTCAGGTGCCCGGCTGCG
>CAZUDU010000143.1:0-4135 GCA_964619455.1 uncultured Faecalibacterium sp. | reverse complement strand
TGGTCACGGGCGGCGGCGGCAGCATCGGCAGCGAGCTTTGCCGTCAGGTGATGCGATTTTCCCCCGGCAAGCTGCTCATTTTTGACATCTATGAGAACTGCGCCTACGAGCTGCTGATGGAATTGCAGCAGAAATACGGGCGCGAGATCCCTGTCACGGTGCTGATCGGCTCCATCCGGGACAAAAAACGGCTGGACGAGGTGTTTGAGACCTATCATCCGCAGGTGGTGTTCCATGCGGCAGCGCATAAGCATGTGCCGCTGATGGAGGTCAGCCCGGCGGAGGCGGTCAAAAACAACGTTCTGGGCACCAAAAACCTGCTGGTCAGCGCCAGCGAGCATGGGGTGGAGCGGTTTGTGCAGCTGTCCACCGATAAGGCGGTCAACCCCACCAGCGTCATGGGCTGCACCAAGCGCATCTGTGAGATGCTGATCCAGACCTTTGCAGGCAATACCGATATGAAGTGCACAGCGGTGCGGTTCGGCAACGTTCTGGGCAGCCACGGCAGTGTGATCCCGTTGTTTGAGGCGCAGATCAAGAAGGGCGGCCCGGTCACCCTGACCGACCCCAACATCGAGCGCTACTTCATGACCATCCCGGAGGCGGCTCAGCTTGTTTTGCAGGCGGGTGCGCAGGCGGAAAGCGGCAGCATCTATGTGCTGGATATGGGCGAGCCGGTCAAGATCATGGACTTGGCAAAGCAGCTCATCCGTTTTTACGGCTATGAGCCGGGCGTGAACATGGAGATCAAAATCGTAGGTCTGCGCCCCGGTGAAAAGCTCTACGAAGAGCTGATGATGGATGAGGAGCAGAGCAAGATGCGCCGCACCCAGCACAACAAGATCTTTGTGGCATCGCCCCGCAAGATCGATCTGGCGCAGTTCTATGAACAGCTCAATGAGCTGATGGAAGCAGCCGAGCACAACGATGAAGGCGTTGTGACCCAGCTGGAAAAGATGATCCCCACCTTTACCCCGGTGCGGGACAATCTCAGGACCTGAAAATCTGCAGTCGGCGCGGCACATGCTGCGCAGAACAATAAAACGAAGAGGGATGTTACTATGGAAAAGAAACCGTTTCTGACCGAGGAAATGGTGCAGGAGATCATTCCCGATGTTCCTACGCCGTTCCACATTTACGACGAAAAGGGCATCCGCGAGAATGTCCGCCGCATCAATAAGGCGTTTAGCTGGAACAAGGGCTTCAAGGAGTACTTTGCGGTCAAGGCACTGCCCAACCCCGTCATCCTCCAGATCTTGAAGGAAGAGGGCTGCGGTGTGGACTGCTCCTCTCTGACCGAGCTGATGCTCAGCGAAGCACTGGGCTTTACCGGTGAGGAGATCATGTTCTCTTCCAACCAGACCCCGGTGGAGGATATGCAGAAGGCTTACGAGCTGGGCGCGTATATCAATCTGGACGATGCTACGATGGTCGAATTTCTGGATCGCGTGGCGGGCATCCCGGAGAACATCTTCTGCCGCTTCAACCCCGGCGGGACCTTCCAGCTGGGTGAGAGCAAGGAGGGCTTCCAGGTCATGGACAAGCCCGGCGATGCCAAGTACGGCATGAGCGAAGCGCAGATGATCGAAAGCTACAAGAAGCTGATGCAGAAGGGCGCCAAGAACTTTGGCATCCATGCGTTCCTTGCCTCCAACACCATCTCGGATGCATACTACCCGGAGCTGGCAGGTATCCTGTTCGAGCTGGCAGTGCGCATCCACAAGGAGACTGGTGCACACATCGGTTACATCAACCTGTCCGGCGGCGTGGGCATCCCTTACCGCCCCGATCAGACTGAGAACGACATCATGGCGATCGGCGAGGGCGTGCGCAAGAAGTTTGAGGAGATCCTTGTGCCCGCCGGCATGGAGGATGTTGCCATCTTCACCGAGATGGGGCGTTTCACCACCGGCCCCTACGGCGCACTGGTGGCAACTGCCATCCACGAAAAGCACATCTACAAGGAGTACATCGGTCTGGACGCCTGTGCAGCCAACTTGATGCGCCCCGCCATGTACGGTGCTTACCATCACATCACCGTGCTGGGCAAGGAAAACGCTCCCTGCGACCACAAGTATGATGTGGTCGGCGGTCTGTGCGAGAACAACGACAAGTTCGCGGTAGACCGCATGCTGCCCAAGATCGACATCGGCGATATCGTGTATATCCACGACACCGGCGCACACGGTTCTGCAATGGGTTACAACTACAACGGCAAGCTGCGCAGTGCCGAGGTGCTGCTGTGCGAGGACGGCTCTCACCGCCTGATCCGCCGTGCCGAGACCCCGCGCGATTACTTTGCAACGCTGGATTTCCTGCCGGAAGTCAAGAGCCTGTTCGAGGACTGAGCACTGACCGGCGATCCTGCCTGAAATAACGATACAACGAGGTACAAAGATGTTTTTTGGATTTCAGCTCACCTGCGGCCTGATGATGGTCTTTTACGGCTATTCGGTCATGAAGAACCCCCGCGTCTGGGGCGATCAGGGGCGGCGCGCCGTCAAAGCGGAGAACTTTGAGGAATACTGCCGCCAGAACGGACAGTTCTTTTTGAAGGCTGGCTTTGTCATGGCGCTGATCGCGGCGCTGGACGCGCTGATCACGCTGGATTCGCTGCTGTATCTGCTGTTGTACGTGTTCGGCTTTGCGTTCGCGTTCTATCCGCTGAGCCGCTGGTGCAAGGAGCACGAGGGCTTTGCATGGCCCTGGCCCCGGGTGGAAAGCGAGAAAAAGCGCATCAAAAAGCTGCGCGAAGAGCAGGAAAAGAACGATTCTGCAAAATAAAAAGAGCGGCGCACCGTTTGGGAAACTTCCCCGGCGGTGCGCCGCTTTTGATTTGCGCTTAATCGGTAAAATCGTAGAGTGCCCGGCTTTCAGTGGTGCGGTACTCGTGCTTTTCGTAGTAGCCGATGAGATTTTTCTCGTCATCCCGCAGGGCGACCATGTAAACGTCCTTGTTTTCCTGCGTGTTGCGGTAGGTGTAGATGATGTTGTGGTCGGTGCTGGAAGCAAACCATGCCACGACCTTGTGGATCTGTGCACAGGCTTCGGCGGGGTGACAGTCCAGCAGGCTCCTGCCCAGCAGCGCTGCGCCGCCGTAGTTCTGATAGGCGCGTGCTGCGGCGGGGTTCAGGTAAACGATGGTGTTATTCAAATCACACAGCACCACCGGGGCGGTATCCTGTTCCAGAACACTCTTGAAAAAGGCAGACAACTCCATGGGTCATTCTCCTTTGGCAGATTCCTGCTTGGACTTATCCAGTGCGTCGAACTGCTGGAGGATCTGCGGGTCTTTCAGCTTGACGACCTTGCCGGAAAGGTAATGCAGGGTGTTTTCCTCCGGGATATCGAGGAAGCTCACCCGCACAGCACACAGGGCCTGCGTTTTGGTGCCGGTGCGCTCGTTCATCTTGCGGTTGCCGTATTTGATATCGCCCAGCACCGGTCTGCCCAGATAGGCGAGGTGGGCGCGGATCTGATGGGTGCGCCCGGTGATCAGCCCGATCTTGCACAGCGCAAAGGGGCCGGCAGTGCGCAACACGTCCACATCGGTGATGATCTGCTTGCGGCGCTCGTCCTGCGACTGGTGAGCGTGGATGCTCACCTTGTTGTTCTTTTCGTCATGCTCCCACCATGCGGTGAACCGCCCGCTCTGGGGGATGCCCACCGTGATGGTATAATACTCTTTTTTGAGCAGGTCGGTGCGGATGATCTCATTCATGTCCCGCAGAGCAGCATAGCTCTTGGCGGCAATGACAAGCCCCTCGGTGCCGCGGTCCAGCCGATTGCAGATACCGGGCTTGAAGCGGTTCTCACCGTTGGGATCGTACTCGCCTTTTTCGGTCAGATACTGGGTGAACGCGTCCACAAGGTTGGCGTCACCGGTGCGGTCGCTGTGGCAGAGCAGGTGGGTGGGCTTGTAGAGCACGGCAATGTTCTCGTCCTCATAAATGACGGTCACCTTGGGCTGCCGGGGCTGCTTTTTGGGTGCTTTGGCGGCCTTGACGGCGGGTTTTGCGCCTTCCGGGGGGAAGAACTCATCGTTGATGTACAGCTCGATCAGATCGCCCGTGTGCAGGCGATCCTCCGGTGCACCCTTTTTGCCGTTGACCTTGATGCGCTTGTTGCGGAAGCT
>CAZUDU010000142.1:0-4135 GCA_964619455.1 uncultured Faecalibacterium sp. | reverse complement strand
TGTCGATGGCGGTGTACAACCGCCTGATCCGTGCGGCTGCCTTCCGGGTGATCGAGTTATGATCACGCTGGGCATCACCGGCCGCAGCGGCTGCGGCAAATCGACAGTAACGACCTTTTTCGCCCAAAGAGGCGTACCCATTGCGGATGCCGACCAGATCTCGCGCGAGATCCTGCTGCCCGGCTCGCCGCTGCTGCCCAAGCTCGCGGAACGCTTTGGGGCAGATATTCTGGCACCGGACGGCACCTTGCAGCGCAGACTGCTGGCAGACCGCGCCTTTGCAACGGCGGAGGGCAAGGCGGCATTGGACGCGTTGACCCACCCGGAGATCCTGCACCGCATCCGTGCGGCAAAGCAGGCCGCACAGGAAGCGGGGGAAGCGCTCTTCCTCATTGATGGCGCAGTCATCGTGGGGACGGCGGTGCAGGCAGAATGCGACCGGCTCGCAGTGGTCACCGCGCCGTTTGAAACAAGCGTGGCACGCATCGTGGCGCGGGACGGCATCGCGCCGGAAATGGCGGCGCGCCGTCTGAACGTGCAGACCCCGGAAGAGGTGCTTTGCGCTGCGGCAGACTTCGTTTTGCGCAATGACAGCACGCTGGAGCAGCTCAAGGCTGCGGCAGAGCGGCTGTATGCGGACCTTTTGCAGGAAGGGGGCGCAGGCGGCAGATCTTGAAACAGCAACGCAACACAAACGCACACCCCCCTCGGCGGCGCAAAAAACGCCGCAGGTTCTTTGGCAGAGTGCTTCTGCTGATCATGATACTGGTGCTGGCATTGCATCTGGCGCCGCGGCTGCTCTACCCGCGCCGGTACGATGGTCTGGTGCAGCAATGGGCGCAGACCTATGAACTGGATCCGCTGCTGGTGGATGCCTTTATCCGTACCGAGAGCGGGTTCGACCCGGCGGCAACGTCCAGCGTGGATGCGCGCGGACTGATGCAGATGACCGAGGAGACCTTCGACTGGCTGAAGGGCAAGATCGCCGCGCGCGAAGAACTGATCTTTACGGATCTCTACGATCCACAGGTCAGCATCCGGTTCGGCTGCTATTATCTGCGGCTGTGCATGGATCGCTATCATGGCGATATCGCAACGGTGGCGGCGGCTTATCACAGCGGCTGGGGCACAGTGGACAGCCTTTTGCGGCGGGAGGAACACTCTGCCGATGGCGAGACGCTGCAAGGCTTCCCCTATAATCAGATGCGCCACTATGTCAATAAGATCACATCCTGCTACGATGCGTATCAGCGCATCTACGCGGGAAAATGATAAAGATAGGAGATTGTAAATTATGAGCGAGAAACTGACCGCGAAGCAGTATGCAGAAAAGCTGCTGTATACCCCGGCATACGCTGCGGATGCAGATGCCGATGTCAAGGCAAAGGCTTCTGCGTTTGCAGAGGGCTACAAGAAGTTCCTGGACGCTTCCAAGACCGAGCGTGAGGCCGCTGCGACCAGCGAGCAGATGCTGAAGGACGCAGGTTATCAGGTCTTTGAGCCGAAGAAGGTCTACGCCCCCGGCGACAAGATCTACTTTGTGCAGGAGAACAAGGCAGTCGTGGCAGCGACCATCGGCACCAAGAGCTTTGAAGAGGGCTTCCGCCTGCTGATCGCACACACCGACAGCCCCCGTCTGGATCTGCGCCCCAACCCGCTGTACGAGTCCGACCACTTCAGCTACTTCAAGACCCACTACTACGGCGGCATCCGCAAGTATCAGTGGGGCACCATCCCGCTGGCGATCCACGGCGTGTTCACCCGTGCCGATGGTTCCAGCGTGAATGTCTGCATCGGTGAGGACGAGAACGATCCCGTTTTCTGCATCACCGACCTGCTGCCTCATCTGGGCGCAGAGCAGGGCGAGCGCAAGCTGAGCGAAGGCATCAAGGGTGAGGAGCTGAATATCCTCATCGGCTCGGACGCTGTGGAAGAGGCTGACGTGAAGGAAGCCGTCAAGCTGAACACCATGATCCTGATGCACGAGAAGTACGGCATCACCGAGAAGGATTTCCTGCGTGCAGAGATCGAGATCGTGCCTGCGACCAAGGCACGCGATGTCGGCTTTGACCGCTCTCTGGTGGGCGGCTATGGTCACGATGACCGCGTTGACGCATACCCCGCACTGGTGGCAGAGATCGAGACCAAGAACCCTGCCTACACCACTGTCTGCGTGCTGACCGATAAGGAAGAGACCGGCTCGGACGGCGTGACCGGTATGCAGAGCATGTATGTGTTCCACTTCATGCAGCTGCTGTGCCGTGCTGCAGGTCAGGACGATATCATTGCCTTCCAGAACAGCATCTGCCTGTCCGCGGACGTGACCGCAGCCTACGATCCCTCCTGGGCAAGTGCATTCGAGAAGCAGAACGGCACCTACGCAGGCCGCGGTGTGGCGTTCTTCAAGTACACCGGCAGCCGCGGCAAGAGCGGCACCAGTGACGCTTCTGCGGAGCTGGTGGGCGAGATCACCCGTATGCTGGATGCCAACAACGTGGCATGGCAGATCGGTGAGATGGGTCGTCTGGATCTGGGCGGCGGCGGCACCATTGCAAAGTATGTTGCAAACCGCGGCATCCCGGTGCTGGACGTGGGCGTGCCCGTGCTGTCCATGCACTCTCCGTTCGAGGTCATCCACAAGACCGACCTGTACATGGCATACCGCGCCTTCACCCTGTTCAACCAGAAGGCAGACTAAATTGACATGAAAAGCCCCCGGAAAGAGCTGTTTGTGCCCTTTCCGGGGGCTTTTTTGCAGGTTGGCTGGAGGACTACCGTGCTGTGGCAAAGGCGGAACAGCAGAAAAACTTCAGTGAGCCGGAAAAGCAAAATGTCTGCGCTGGGTGTATTATTTTCTGCCGCCGGTGCTCGTATTCTCTGCCGTGTCGGCGGCAGCGATCCTGCTGACCGGGACAGCAGAGGCGTGGGTCATGGCGTTGGCGGTTGCACTTGGCGTTGCGGCAGGCTGTGCATGGCGGTATTTTCAGTGGGATCGTAAAATAAATCTTCCAGAGAACTATTGCAGCGGAAGTGCCTGCTCCACCGTCAAAAAGGCGAAGCCCTGATCCTCGTACCAGTGGATGATGTCTGGCAGTGCCTCGGCGGTGGTGCGGGTGGTGGAGGAATCGTGCATCAGAACGATGCAGTGGGTCTGCTCGCCGGTCTCCTGCACAACGTTGCGGTAGATGGTGTCGGCGCTGGGCTTGCCGCCCACAGCGTCCTCGGCACAAACATTCCAGTCCACCCATTGCATCCCTTTTTGTTCGGTCTCACGCTTGAGCTGGCGCATCAGTCCCTTGCCTCCATAGCGGCGGCTGACCGTGTTGGTGCTGCCGCCGGGGAACCGCAGATACCGGATGCTCTCAGCGTTCACATAAGGCGCGATGCGCTCTTTCAGCAGGGCGATGTCTGCCCAGTAAGCGGCAGAGCTTTGGTAGATGTCGCTGTATTCGTGGGAGGCGGAGTGCAGTGCGATCTGATGCCCGGCGGCCGCCGCTTTGGTCAGCAAGGGGAGATACTTCTCGTTGTAATCGGTTGCCACCACAAAAAAGGTGGCGGGTACGCCGCCCTGTTCCAGCGCCGCCAGAACGTCCGGTGTGGTCTTGCTGGGGCCGTCATCAAAGGTCAGGCAGACCCATTTTTCCGGCCGAGACGGGGCGGGGGATTCCTCCGCCGGTGCGGTGACGGTCAGGGCGGGGGAGAGCGGACTTGTGTCCGGTGCAGCAGTCAGCTCCTCCAGCCGGCAGCCGACCGCAGGCTGTGCCGGCAGAAAACTGCCCAGCAGAAAGGCGGTAAGGACCGCCCCCGCGATCCAAAGCCCGCGGAGCAGTCTGCCGCACAGGATAGGGGTGAAAATGCGTTTCATGCATAAAACCTCCCTTGTACGTTGTTTCTTGAAAAGGGCGCTTGCTAACAGGATATGACCGCCGAAAAAAACTATGAAAAACCCGAAAAAAGCTTGACTATTTCGCCTGGATATGGTAATATATTCGAGCAGTCCGAAATACGGCTTCCAACCTCAGAGGCTTAGGGATTGCGAAAAATCAGGTATGCGAGGGTGGCGGAACTGGCAGACGCGCACGTTTGAGGTGCGTGTGGTTTATCCTTGGGGGTTCAAATCCCCTCCCTCGCACCA
>CAZUDU010000141.1:0-4170 GCA_964619455.1 uncultured Faecalibacterium sp. | reverse complement strand
TTCATGGTCTTTTTCAGCTCGTACAGGAAGTTCAGCGCTTCGATCGGGGTCAGCGTTTCCACATCCAGCGCTTCCAGCTTCTCCATCATCTCGCTGGGCATTGCCGGAGAGTTGTACTCCTGCAGCGCATCAAAATCCATCTGTTCGATCTTGTTCTTGGGCGCGGTCGCTTCCAGCGTACGCAGTACCTCATGGGCACGTTTGGTCACGCTCCCCGGCAACCCTGCCAGCTTTGCGACCTCAATGCCGTAGCTGTCATCCGCCGGGCCGCGCACGATGCGCCGCAGGAAGGTGATGTCCTCGCCGCGCTTCTTGACCGCGATGTTGTAATTCTTCACACCGTCCAGCGTGTCTTCCAGCTCGGTCAACTCGTGGTAGTGGGTCGCGAACAGGGTCTTGCAGCCAAGCCCCTTGCTCTTGTCCGAAATATGCTCCACCACCGCGCGGGCAATGCTCATACCATCAAAAGTCGAGGTGCCGCGCCCGATCTCGTCCAGAATGACAAGGCTCTTTGCGGTCGCATTCTTCAGGATCTCTGCCACTTCGGTCATCTCGACCATAAAGGTAGACTGCCCTGCCGAAAGGTCATCCGATGCACCAATACGGGTAAAGATAGCATCCACCACACCCACATGGCAGCTTGCTGCCGGAACGAAGGAGCCGATCTGCGCCATCAGCGCGATCAGCGCATTCTGACGCATATAGGTCGATTTACCTGCCATATTGGGGCCGGTGATGATCAGGCACCGATCCGACGAGCAGTTCAGGGTCGTATCGTTGGGTACAAACAAGCTGCCCTTGAGCATCTGCTCCACGACCGGGTGGCGGCCCTCGATGATGGTCAGCTCGTCGCTGTCATCCACGATCGGGCGGCAGTAGTTGTTCTCTGCCGCGACCTGTGCCAGTGCTGCCAGAACATCCAGCTGTGCCACCGCATTTGCCGTGCGCTGGATGCGGTCGAGCTGCGCACCGATGCTCTCCAGGAGCTGCTCGAACAGACGGCGCTCCAGCGCGATCAGGCGCTCGTGTGCGCCCAGGATCTTGCTTTCCAGCTCTTTCAGCTCCTGCGTGATATAACGCTCGCCGCTGGTCAGGGTCTGCTTGCGGATATAGGTCTCCGGAACCTGACTCTTGTACGAGTTGCTGACCTCGATGTAGTAGCCGAACACATGGTTATAGCCGATCTTCAGCTTGGGGATGCCGGTCTCCTGCCGCAGGCGGGTCTCCAGCTGGGCAAGGATGCCCTTGGTGTTGTCCCGGATCGAACGCAGTTCGTCTACCTCGGCATGGAAGCCCTTGGCGATCACGCCGCCATCCTTGAGGGTCGCCGGTGCTTCCGGGTCAATGGCAGCATAAATGCTCGCCCTGACATCCTCCAGCAGATCGATCTGCCCTGCCAGCTCATCCAGCTCCGGGCAGCTGCAGCTCTTGGCATACTGGCACAGTGCGGGCAGACGCTCGCAGGTCTGCGCCAGGGTATAAATTTCCTTCGGGCTTGCCGAGCCGTACACCGTGCGGGTCATCAGACGTTCGATATCCGCCACATAATGCAGCTCCTCGGTCAGGTCGCCGCGTGCAACGGTCTGGCGCACAAGGCTCTCCACCGCGTTCAGACGGCGGTTGATCAGCTCGCTGGACAGCAGTGGCTGCTCGATCCAGCTGCGCATCATGCGCTTGCCCATTGCGGTGTTGGTCTTATCCAGCACCCACAACAGAGTGCCGCGCTTTTCGCGCCCGCGCAGAGTCTCGGTCAGCTCCAGGTTGGCGCGCGTGACCGGAGAAAGGCTCATGAACTGTGCCTCGTTATAGGCCACGACCGTTTTCAGGCGCTCCACACCTTTGATCTGGGTGTCATGCAGGTACTCCAGCAGCGCCGCCATGGCAAAACGGACAAGTCCATCTGCGGCCATGCCGGTGGTCTGCTGCCAGTTGCGCCCGAACTGCCCTTCCAGCGTTGCCGCGACCAGCCCCGGTGCATAGCGTTCATCCTCGATCAGCTCCACCGCACAGGTCATATTCTTTTTGATGTACGCCGTGATCTCACGGCAGTCCAGAAGACCGGGGTTGATCAGCACCTCGCTGGGGCGGTAACGGCACAGCTCGGTGATCACCGCCGGTGCGGCCTTTGCCGCATTCAACTCCGTGATGTGCGCCGTGCCGGTGGAAACGTCCGCAAAGCAGACACCCGCCCGCTTACCTTTCAGGTAGATACTGGCAATGTAGTTGTTCCTGTCATCCTGCAGCATGCTGCTCTCGATCACCGTGCCGGGTGTCACCACGCGGATGATGTCCCGTTTGACCAGCCCCTTTGCCTTGGAGGGGTCCTCCATCTGCTCGCAGATCGCGACCTTGTAACCCTTGGCGATCAGGCGTGCCACATAGTTTTCGTAGCTGTGGAAGGGCACGCCGCACATGGGTGCACGTTCTTCCAGACCGCACTGTTTGCCGGTCAGGGTCAGGTCCAGCTCCTTGGATGCCGTCAACGCATCCTCAAAGAACATCTCGTAAAAATCGCCGATGCGGTAAAACAGGATCTCGTCCTTGTGTTGTTTTTTGATCTCAAGGTATTGCTGCATCATGGGCGAAAGCTCTGCCATGGTCTGTGTTCCTCTCTGTTCTATGTGATCGGATATATCCGGTTTGCGGACGGTAACCCCTTGTGCAAACAAAACGCGGTCTGCATTGCACAGCCGCGTTCTGTCGGTTCTTACTTAGTGGCAGCCGCCGCAGGTCGAGCAGCTACCGGTGCAGGATGCAGAAGGCTCCTGCACGGTCATCGGGTCACCGCCGTTCATTGCGGTGTTGATGATCGCATCGATATAGTTCACGAGGTTCTCGCACTCGTGCTTTGCCTCGTTGTAAGCAACCATGCCCTCATCTGCCATGATCTGACCGTAGAGGCTGTTGACCTTCTCGTTCAGCTCAGTGATGCGCTCATCGCTGCGCTCGCTCTTGCCGATCTCGTTGTTCAGATCCATGCGGGCGAGGTTGAACTCGCCGATCATGTTCTGCAGTGCCTCGTTAGTGTCGTTTGCCTTGCGGGCACGATCCAGCTCCAGATAACGTGCGTCGGTCTGCAGTGCCATTGCGGCACGCTTGAAAAGATCAATGCAATCCATAGTTGATAAATCTCCTTGTATCGTTCATTATTCTTCAGGGAACTTCGTCCCGGAAATGCTTTTATTCAGCCAGCTCGCCCAGCAGCACCGTTGCGCGTGCATCGGTCAGGCGGACATTCGCATACTGACCCATCAGCGCATCCTCTGCGCAGAACTCGACCGTCAGGTTGTTGTCCAGCCGCCCGGACAGGGTGCCGTCCTTACGGCCGTAGCCTTCCACCAGCACACGCACCGTCTTGCCGACCTGCACCTTGACCAGCGCCATCGCGATCTCGTCCTGCGTTTTGAGCAGACGCGCCATGCGGTCGGTCTTTTCCTTGCGGGGAGTGGGGTCGGGCATCTCGGCCGCCTTGGTGCCGGTGCGCTTGGAGTAGATAAAGGTGAACAGCTGCATGTAGCCCACCTTCTGCACCAGCTGCAGGGTCTGGACAAAGTCTTCTTCCGTCTCACCGGGGAAGCCCACGATGATATCGCTGGAGAAGGTGATGCCGGGGATCTTCTTGCGGGCGTATTCCACCAGCTCCATGTACTGCTCCACCGTGTAGTGGCGGTTCATCTGCTGCAACAGGCGATCCGAGCCGCACTGCACCGGCAGATGCAGGTGCTTGCAGAGCTTGGGCTGTGCTGCGATGGTATCGATCAGCTTGTGGCTGGCATCCTTCGGGTGGCTGGTCATGAAGCGGATGTGATAATCACCGGGCACGGTGCACAGCAGATTGAGCAGATCCGAGAAATCGATCTGCTCCTCCAGCCCCTTGCCGTAGCTGTTGACGTTCTGCCCCAGCAGGGTGATCTCTTTGTAACCGGCCTCCACCAGACCGCGGAACTCTGCGAGGATATCGCCGGGCTTGCGGCTCTTCTCTCTGCCGCGGACATACGGCACGATGCAGTAGGTGCAGAAGTTGTCGCAGCCGTACATGATGGGCAGCCAGGCACGGAACTCGCTCTCGCGCCGGATGGGGATATTCTCCACGATGACCGGGCGCTGGGCAGGATCCAGCAGCACACGCTTGTGCTTCTGGAGCTTCTGCGCAATGAGCTGCGGCAGGGT
>CAZUDU010000140.1:0-4211 GCA_964619455.1 uncultured Faecalibacterium sp. | reverse complement strand
CGCGCTTTGCGATCTGGCAGGCAATGAGGTTGTCCTCGTCCGAGCCGGTCACGGCCACAAAGGCATCGCAGCTTGCCACGTCTGCGGTGCGGAGGGTGTCGAAGCGGATGGAGTCCCCGCATACCACCGGCACGTCCAGCGTGTCGGCGAGGGTGCGGCAAAGCTCCTCCTGCGGTTCAATGATGGTCACGGTATGGTGGTGGTCCAGCAGGCTCTGTGCCAGATACATGCCCACCTTGCCGCCGCCTGCGATACAAACTTTCATACTCTTACCTCTTATTTGGACAGTGCACGGAACACCGCCTGCTCGGTCAGCACGGTGGGGCAGATGGTGTCCAGCTCGTAAGCCTTGTGGTACAGCACCTGCAGATGCGGGTCGGATACCCGGCAGATGACCTTCTCCCGCCGGAAGATGCTTTTGGCGATCTGCGCCACCATCAGGTTGACCGAGTCATCCTCGCTGACAGCGGCCACCGCATCACAGTTCTCCACGCCGCCGCGCAGCAGGATATCCGGGTCGGTGGGGTCGCCCACAAGGGCGGTGCCGCCAAAGCGGTAATCGTCAAAGGCATCCAGCCGCTTGAGCTGTTCAGGGTCGCGCTCGATCAGGGAGATATCATGCCCGATGTGCTCCAGATCGCGGATGAGCGCCGCGCCGACCTGATCGCAGCCAATGACCAGAATGTTCATATTGTGTCACCTCTCGGTAGAATGAAATGATGAGTTTACGGAACGGAATACAAAAGGCGGGCATTCCGTATCGATCTTATCTATCAGTATAGCACAATTGCAGGGGGAGATAAATACAGCCGCAGGGGTAAAATTTTCAGGTTCGGGGTGCGGAGCGGCATATAGTATGGTATACTGAGGTAAACCGAAAATACCGTGCAGTATGCACGCTGGGAGGGATCTTTACGTTTTTTGAGATCATCAAGGCGATCCTTATGGGCATCGTGGAGGGCATCACCGAGTGGCTGCCCATTTCTTCAACAGGGCACATGATCCTGCTGGAACAGCTCGTCCGGTTCAATGCGAGCGAAGAGTTCCTGTCCATGTTCCGGGTGGTTATCCAGTTGGGTGCGATCATGGCAGTGGTGGTGCTGTTCTGGTCAAAGCTCTGGCCGTTCGGCTTGCAGGAGAAAAAGGTCTGCAATAAGCCTGAGGTCTGGAACCTCTGGTTCAAGGTAGTGGCAGCAACGATCCCGGTGCTCGTGGTCGCCCCATTTGATGACTGGATGGAAGCGCACTTCTATAATTACATCACGGTCGCGGCGATGCTGATCCTGTACGGCGTGCTCTTTTTGCTCATCGAGAACCGCAGCACCAGCCCCCGCATCACCAGTCTGGAGCAGATCACCTACCGGGATGCAGTGATCATTGGCGTGTGGCAGATGCTTGCCATCATCCCCGGCACCTCCCGTTCGGGCGCGACCATCGTGGGCGGTCTGCTGCTGGGCTTGTCCCGTGCGTGTGTGGCAGAATTCACCTTCTACCTTGCCATCCCGGTCATGGCGGGAGCATCGCTGCTCAAGGTGCTCAAGTTCGCGCTTTCCGGCATTGCCATCACCGGCACCGAGATCGCCGTTCTGGTGGTGGGCTGTGCCGTTGCCTTTGCAGTGAGCCTGGCGGCGATCCGCTTCCTGATGGATTATGTCAAGCGCCATGACTTCAAGTTCTTTGGTCTTTACCGCATCGCGCTGGGCGCGCTGGTGCTGCTGGTGGCGGCGTTCACGGCGATCCTGTAAAAAGAAACCAGTCAAAAGGGTGTTCCACATGGAACACCCTTTTCTGCTGCCCAAAGCCGATGCGGGTGCATCTTGTGATTTTGCTCTTTTCTCGCTTTTGCGGCTGTGCTATACTAAGCTACAAAGAGAGTGTGCGGTGCGTGCCGCAAAGGATCAACAAAACGGAGGAAACTGCAATGGAAGCATCCAAGGTATACTACACCGACTTCCGGTGCCCGGTGGGCACCAGCCTGACTGAGAAGCTGCGCCGGCTGTGTCTGGCGGCGGGCATCCGGGACATTGATATGGACGGCAAGTTCGTTGCCATCAAGATGCACTTTGGCGAGCTGGGCAACCTTGCTTACCTGCGCCCCAACTACGCCAAGGCGGTGGCGGACCTGTGCAAGGAGCAGGGCGGCATGCCGTTTCTGACCGATTGCAATACGCTGTACCCGGGCAGCCGCAAAAATGCACTGGAGCATCTTACCTGCGCCCAGACCAACGGCTTCTGGCCCATGACCACCGGCTGTCAGGTCATCATTGCAGACGGTCTGCGCGGCACCGATGAAGTGGAGGTGCCGGTGCCCAATGCCGAGTACTGCTCCACCGCCAAGATCGGCAGAGCCATCATGGATGCGGATATCTTCATCAGCCTGAACCACTTCAAGGGGCACGAGTCCACCGGCTTTGGCGGCGCCATCAAGAACATCGGCATGGGCTGCGGCTCCCGCGCAGGCAAGATGGAGCAGCACTACTCCGGCAAGCCCGCCGTGCAGGAAGGGCTGTGCCGCGGCTGCCGCCGCTGCGCCAAGGAGTGCGGCTCGGATGCCATTACCTACAACGAACAGAACAAGGCGGTCATTGATTACGACAAGTGCAAGGGCTGCGGGCGCTGCATTGGTGCGTGCAGCTTTGACGCGGTGTATTCGGTCAACAGCAGCGCCAACGAGCTGCTGGACCGCAAGATGGCAGAATACGCGGCGGCAGTCTGCAACGACCGCCCCTGCTTCCACATCAGCCTTGTGCAGGATATCAGCCCCAACTGTGACTGCCACGGTGAGAACGATGCCCCCATCCTGCCGGATATCGGTATGTTTGCTTCCTTCGACCCGGTGGCGCTGGATCAGGCGTGCGCGGATGCCTGCCTTGCCGCCACTCCGCTGCCCAACAGCCAGCTGGGGCAGAACCTTGCCGCACCCGGCTGGAACTGCTACCACGACAACTTCAAGGACTCCAACCCCAACATCGAGTGGAAGGCAACGCTGGAGCAGGCCGAAAAGGTCGGTATGGGCACCAGACAGTATGTGCTGAAAAAGGTCTGACCCGTATTTCAAAGCCGCATGAATGACTCCAAAAGCGTTCTCTCATTGGGCTTGCCTCTCCCTTTGGGAGAGGTGCTGAGCTTATGCGAAGCGGAGAGGGCGAGGATGCTGTCCTGAACAACAAAAAACGGTCTGCCAATGGCAGACCGTTTTTCTTGTTATGCTTATGCTTCACCTGTGGCTTCCGGTACGCAGCCGTCCAGAACGGACTGCAGCGCCTGCCAGTTCTTCAGGGTGCAGCCGGGCAGCTTGTCGGGGTCCAGTCCGGCGTCCTGAATGCGTCCGGTCATGTTCTGTTTGTCGCTGAAAAGCTCCAGCGCGGCTTCCCGGATCATGGGGTACGTTTCGGCAAAGCTTTCCTGATCCATCTCGCCAAGGGCGGCATACCAGTCCTCAAAGGTGGTCTGGATGGCATCGGCACTGCGGGCAGAAAGGCGGTTGGCTTCCGCCCAGTCCAGCAGGGACGCGGCGGCGATCACCGATTTGAGCGAGCAGCCGGACACGCCCGGCCCCCAGCCAAGGCAGGGCGCAAAGGCTTCCGCCGTGCCGGTGATGGCAAGGATAGAGTTCTCGCCAAAGCTGCCGGGGGCAAGCTCCGGGGTGTCGGCGCGGCTGGTGCTTTCCGGCACGGTGGTGCCGGGCGCAGAAGCGCTGCCGGAGGCCGGAGCGGATGCGGACGAGGCGGGGGTCTCGGTCTTGCCGGAGCAGCCGCCCAGCAGCCCGCACAAAAGGGCGGCGCAGCACAGCAGAGCAAGGATACGGTTTTGTTTCATAAAGGATGACCTCCTTGGATCGGGTTCGAGGAGCCGGAAGGCTCATCCCCAGTATACTGTCTGGGCGCAGGGTTGTCAATCAGAGCGAACGGGACGAATTTGAAGTGGTTTATACAGCCTGCACAAAGATCACGGCGGTTTTTCGGCCGTTTCGCCGCATTGACTTTTCTTGCGCTGGCTCGTATAATCATAAAAAGAAAATCGAATTTATCAGTGCGTGTAACTGTTTGATCAGGCATGAGCATCAGAGGGAAAGCAGAATAGCGTCCCTTTGGTTCTTATGCCTTTTTTCTTTTTTCTGCTTGGATATGGCGGCAACGGGACCGGAAAGGAGATGTGCACCACGATGTGCGCAATGAGCGCTGTATCCGGAGCATCAATGCCTACCTGCG
>CAZUDU010000139.1:0-4221 GCA_964619455.1 uncultured Faecalibacterium sp. | reverse complement strand
AAAAGGAGTGGGAAACTATGGCTGTATTGACCGGGCTGGAACCGGCATCCGTGTTCCATTATTTTGAGCAGATCTGTGCGATCCCGCACATTTCGTACCACGAAAAGGCGCTGAGCGATTACTGCGTGCGCTTTGCACAGGAACGGGGGCTTGCCTGCCGGCAGGACGAGATGGGAAATGTGCTGATCAAGGCGCCCGCCACGCCGGGCTATGAAGAGCAGGCAACGCTCATCCTGCAGGGACATCTGGATATGGTGGGCGACAAGACCGCCGACTGCCCGCTGGATCTGGAAAAAGACCCCATCCGTCTGGTGGTAGAGGATGGCAGAGTGCACGCGGATGGTACGACTCTGGGTGCAGACGACGGCATCGCGGTGGCGTATGCACTGGCAGTGCTGGATGCAAAGGACATCCCGCACCCCAAGCTGGAGGTCGTGCTGACTGTCAGCGAGGAAGTGGGTCTGCTGGGCGCATCCGGCATGGATCTTGCGGATCTGGAAGGGCGGATGCTCCTGAACATCGACTCGGAGGAAGAAGGAGTGCTCACGGCGGGCTGTGCGGGCGGCCGGCGCACCGACTGCGTGCTGCCGATGGTGCGAACCCGCGCCGAGGGGCAGCAGGTGACGCTGCGCATCGCCGGGCTGAACGGCGGGCACTCCGGCATCGAGATCCACAAGGGCAGAGCCAATGCCATCGTGCTGATGGGGCGGCTGCTGGATCTTCTGGCACAGCAGACCGCGTATCAGATCGCGGCGCTGTCCGGCGGCGTGAAGCCGAACGTCATCCCCAAGGAGAGTGCAGTGACCGTATTGCTGCCGGAGGGTGCTGAGGCAGCGCTGGAAGCTGCACTGGCGGAGTTCCGTGCACAGATGGAAGCGGAGTTTGGCACCGCAGATCCCGGCATCCGGGTGGAGTGCACCCCGCACGGCGCGGCAGAAACCGCTGTACTGGACGATGCGAGTGCAGAAAAGGTGCGCAATCTCCTGCTTTTGCTGCCCAATGGTGTGCAGGCGATGAGCATGGATGTGCCGGGTCTGGTGGAGACCTCGCTCAACCTTGGCGTGCTGGAACTGGGCGAGGACACGCTGACGGTGAACCTCTCGATCCGCAGCGCAGTCCCTTCGGCAAAGGTGCATCTGACCCGGAAGGTGCAGACCCTGACCGGGCTGCTGGGCGGCAGCATCGCGGTGCATGGCGACTACCCGGCGTGGATCTATGCACGGCACTCTGCGCTGCGGGACCGCTGTGTTGCGGTGTATGAGCAGCAATATAAAGAAAAGCCGCAGATCCAGACCATGCATGCGGGTCTGGAGTGCGGCATTCTCAGCAGCAAGCTCGAAGGGCTTGACTGCATCTCGTTTGGTCCCGATCTGCGGGATGTCCACACCCCCAACGAGAGCGTAGAGATCGCTTCGGTGGAGCGTGTGTGGGAATTCTTGAAGGGGATCCTCGCTTACAAGGAGTGATCCTTAGTCCAGATAGCGGATCTTGCCCGGCTCGATGCCCTTGATGCCCAGACCCGGCTCGTCCGAAACGGTGATGTCCTTTTCGTGGAAGACCGCGCCGCCGAGGATGGGGTCCTCGCTGCACAGCACGGGGCCGTCCAGGTCGATGCGGGTGATGATCTGCTTGGCGCATGCCAGATGCACCGCAGCGTTGACACTGATCTTGGCCTCCAGCATACAGCCGATCATGCACTCGACCCCGTAGACCTCCGCAGCGGAGGCGATCTTGAGGGCGTTGTACAGGCCGCCGCACTTCATCAGCTTGATGTTGATGAGGTCGGCTGCGCCCATCTGCATGATCTTCATGGCATCTTCGGGCGAGAAAACGCTCTCGTCTGCCAGAACCGGTACATAG
Organism: uncultured Faecalibacterium sp.; assembly: GCA_964619455.1. GTDB lineage: Bacteria > Bacillota > Clostridia > Oscillospirales > Ruminococcaceae > Faecalibacterium. Next base: position 2,361 of record CAZUDU010000139.1, on the reverse strand, counting down.
GAGCGCTCGGTAACGTACTTCAAGCCCTCAAAGTCGTGCGCCTTGACCGGCTGCTCGACAAACTCGATATCCAGGCCCCGCTCCTGCATCCCGTTCAGGATGCGGACGGCTTCCTTGGGAGTCCAGCCCTGATTCGCGTCAATGCGGATCAGGGTATTTTTGGGCACTGCGCTGCGGATGGCGCTCAGGCGGGCAATGTCCTTTTCCGGCTCCTTGCCGACCTTGACCTTCAGGCAGTCGTAGCCGCGGTCGATGGCGGTCAGTGCATCCCGAACCATCTCTTCCGGGTCGTTGACGCTGATGGTGATATCGGTCACGATGGACTTCTTTGCGCCGCCCATCATCTTATAGACCGGGATGTTGTACAGCTGGCCGTACAGATCCCACAGAGCCATATCCACCGCAGCCTTGGCGCTGGTGTTCTTGGTAATGCAGCCGTTCAGCGCGATCATCAGATCCTCGAAGTCATCCACATCCCGGCCGATGAGGGTCTTGGCGATGTGGTCGCGGATGGCACCGATGATGGCACCAGTGGTATCGCCGGTGATGACACCGGTGGGAGGTGCTTCGCCATAGCCGACATGACCGGTATCGGTGTGGATCTCAACGACCACATCCTCGACGCTGTTGACAGTGCGTAAAGCGGTCTTGAACGGGACCAGCAGCGGCACCGAGATCATTCCTAAACGAATGTCCGTAATTTTCATTGATACTTCTACCCCTTTCGAGAAAAAAGTTGCCAGTTTTTTAATTCTATGGTAACATTGTATACGAAATTGTCTGCATTGTAAAGGCGAAAAAATTTCACAACAAGAGAGGGGACGAACCTGAAAATGATCACCAACGGATTTACCTACATCGCGGTGCTGATCTTCATTGCCGCAATTCTGGTATGGCTGCAGCGCTATACCAAATCAAAGTTTTTTGACTATGTACCGCCGATCGTGCTGCTGTATCTGGTCACGATGATCCTGTGCACGCTCAACGTGTGGGATCTGGCGGCGACCAAGCCCGCCTATTCGGCACTCAAGAACAATCTGCTTTACACCATGATCTTCCTGATGCTGCTGCGCTGCGACATCCGCAAGATCCTGAAGCTCGGCCCCAAGATGCTGGGCGGCTTCTTTGCCGCATCCTTCTCCATCTGTGTCGGCTTCATTGTGACCTTTGTGGTCATGAAGGGCTGGCTGGGTGCAGATTCGTGGAAGGCTCTGGCAGCTTTGTGCGGCAGCTGGATGGGCGGCTCCGGCAATATGATCGCGGTGCAGGCAGCACTGGACATCGGGGAAGCGGAGATGGCATACGCGCTGGTCGTGGACTCCATCGACTATTCTATCTGGGTCATGTTCCTACTGTGGGCGGTCAGCCTGGCACCCAAGTTCAACAAGTGGGTCAAGGCGGATACCAAAACGCTGGACGAAGTTTCCCGCCGGCTGGAAGAGGACGCAAAGACGAACACCAAGCCCATCAACTTTGTGGATCTGATCGTTCTGCTGGGTCTGGGTCTGGTAGTCTCTGCCGTAGGGCAGAACATCGGTACGGCGATCAACGGCGTACTGCCCTTCCTTGACAAGGCGACCTGGACGGTGCTGTTCATCACGCTGGCAGGTCTTGTGGGCGCTGTGACTCCGGTGGGGCGCATGGCGGGCGGCACCGAGCTGTCCAACCTGCTGCTGTATGCGGTCGTGGCACTGCTGGCATCCCGTGCAAGCTTTTTGGAGCTGAAGGATGCCCCGGCATGGATCCTGGCAGGCTTTATGATCCTTGCGATCCACGGCATCCTGCTGGTGCTGCTGGCAAAGATCTTCCATCTGGATATGTTCACCTGCGGTGTGGCATCGCTGGCGAACATCGGCGGTTCGGCCTCTGCCCCCATTCTGGCAGGCTCTTACAGCGGCGCACTGGTGCCGGTGGGCGTTCTGATGGCGCTGATGGGCTATGTCATCGGCACGGGCGGCGGCCTGATCGTGGCAAACATCATGTCGAGACTGGCATAAGCCGGAGAAAGAAAACAGATGCCGCCGGGCATACCCGGCGGCATCTGTTTTTGTTTGCAAATTGTTCAAAAAGCCCACAAAGAAACGCCACGATTATCCGCTATAATAAGGATGCAGTCAGGGAGAAGCAAGATCTCCCAGAGATGTTCAAACAGGAACATTTTCCTGCGGGTGCCGCCGCAACAGTGGGGCACAGCAGGACTTTACAAAACAACTGTCCCCCTGCCGATGCGAGGCAATAGCCAAGGCGGCGGACAGACTACCAAATCCCTCCTGACACGTCGCAAATGTTCAGGGGTTCTATATAAGCAGGCAGTGTCGCTTTCCTCCTCCTTTCCACGACACTGCCTGCTTTTGTTATGCG
>CAZUDU010000138.1:0-4258 GCA_964619455.1 uncultured Faecalibacterium sp. | reverse complement strand
CGCATAGATCATCCAGCCAAAGCCCATGGCGATCATGGTCAGCACACAGCCCGCAAGCTGCATCCCGCTCAGCGCCATACTGCCCACCGAAGCAAGCTCCGCAGCCGTTCCATAGAGCAGCGCCCCCTCCAGAGTGGTACCGATCAGCGGCGAAAACGAAGCCGCCGCTGCAAGGCTTCCCATGCCGCCGATGCCAAAGATCACCGCAAAAGTGATGCCCACTGCCAGCAGTGCGCACCCGGCATCGTGCCGCTTTTTGGCGCTGGCGCGGATCAGCTCCACAGGGGTCTTTTCCTTTTTGCGAAAGATCTGCCGTGCCCAGCGGTTCATCTCGTTCTCGATGCTTTGCCCTGCATTCTCTGCCGCGTTGTTCAGATTCACAAAAACCGTCTTCTGCCGGTCTGTTCCGCGGCGGTCTGCGGCAAACGCATCCCGGTTGGCGCGCAGAGCCTTTGCTGCTTCATTGATGCCAAAGTTCGCGGCATGAACTGCCGCACGCCCCACACCATATGCCTTATCGCCAATGTCGTTGCCGCGCCCCTCAAAGCCGTGGGCAAAAGCATCCGACATCGTATCACCAAAATCGCGGAGCTGCTGTTCCAGCTCGCGCTGGATCTGCTGCCCCTCGTTCTGATTCACGGTTTCGTTTTCATGCTCGTTTTGCATTCCCTCTCACCCTTCTGCCGGACTGTACCGGCCGATGACCGCACGGGCGACCCGCAGACCATCCACGGCAGCGCTCATGATGCCGCCCGCATATCCTGCACCCTCGCCGCAGGGGTAAAGCCCTGAGAGCTGGCTGCATTCAAAATTTTCTTCCCGCTTGAGCCGCACCGGGCTGCTGGTGCGGGTCTCCAGACCGGTCAGGATCGCATCCGGCGCGGTATAGCCTGCGATCTTGCGCTCATAGGCACGCAGACCGGTGCGGAGCGTCTGTGCCAGCTCCTCCGGCAGAAGGCTGCCGAGGTCTGCTGCGACCACACCGCGGTCATAGGTCGGCTCCACGCTGCCGATCTTCAGCTCCCCGCGCCCTTCCAGAAAGCTCACAACGTTTTCTGCCGGGGCAGCATAAGCTCCGGCAGCGTGCCCTGCGGCATACGCTCTGGCTTCCAGCTCACGCTGGAACTCGATGGCACGGCGGGGATCGTTGCCAAAGTCCGCCCCGTTCACACTGACCACCACCGCCGCGTTGGCATTTTTGCCGCTGCGGGCATGGTAGCTCATGCCGTTGGTGACCACGCGTCCTTCCTCACTGGCTGAAGCGACCACCTGACCGCCCGGACACATGCAGAAGGTATACACACACCGCTCCCCCACATGCTGGGAAAGCTGATACTCGCCCCGCGGCAGTGCCGGATGCCCGGCAGCCTCGTGGTACAGGCTCTTTTCGATCTCGGTCTGCAGATGCTCTGCGCGGAAACCTACGCTGAACGGCTTGCATTCCAGCACAAGCCCGCTGTCCATCAGCATCCCGAAGGTATCGCGTGCCGAGTGCCCCACCGCAAAGATCAGTGCTTCACAGGGGAAAACGCCCTCCGTCGTGAAAATACCGGTCAGTCTGCCGTTTTTCTGCTCAAAGCCGGTCAGCGCGGTATTGAAATGCACCTCGCCGCCCAGAGACTCGATCTCGCGGCGGATGGAGGTGATGACCCCCCGCAGCAGATCCGTGCCCACATGGGGCTTCTGCTGCCACGCGATCTCTGCCGGTGCGCCATGCTCCAGAAACACCTCGGTGACAAAGCCGCACAGCTCATCCCCGATGCGGGTGGTCAGCTTGCCGTCCGAGAATGTGCCTGCACCGCCCTCGCCAAACTGGATGTTGGCATTCAGATCCAGCTCACCTGTAGCAGAAAAGTGCTCTACCGCCTTGACGCGGTCTTCGAGCGCCGGACCGCGCTCCAGCACGATCGGGCGGTACCCCTGCCGTGCCAGCAGCAGCGCCGCGAACAGACCCGCCGGACCAAGCCCGCACACCACCGGGCGGTGTGCCAGCGTTCCGGTGCCCTTCTCCAGTGCAAGCTCCTGTTTTTCGTGCAGAGAAACATTCGCGGATGCGGCTGCAAAGCCAGCCTCACGCGCTGCGTTTTTCAGGCTGACTGCTACCGTGTAGACCAGCTTGGGCTGACCGTGGCGCGCATCCACCGACAGCTTTGCCACGCCAAGATGCGCGACCTCTGTGCGGGGGATCCGCGCCTCCCGCAGCGCCTTTTCAAATGCCTGCTGCTCTCCGGCGGAAAGCGGCAAGCGGATGTTGCGAACCAGAATCATCTTATCTCGGTATCCTTTTTTGTCTCAGTTGCTTTCGATCCGGCACTGCACCACATAGCTGCCCAGTGCAAAGATCTTTTCATTGGAAGGCACATACAGCCGGCAGGCGATGTTCTGCTGCCCGGTCGCCACCGCAAAGTCCTCTGCGTCGATCTCGATGACCACCTGTTCCGGGGTCAGGGTCTCCAGTGTGCCCTTGGGACCACAGAGCTTGACGTTCATCAGCCGCTCGGTCTCCACCGTCAGCTGGTAGGTAGACGGCAGATTGATCACCTGCACACACTCTGCGGGCAGGTTGATGGTCTTGGTTTCAAGGTTGGAGCAGTCAAAGCTGACTGTGATGGTCGAGAGGTTGTCCAGCAGATAGATATCGCTGGGCAGCTCAATGGGCATCTCATAGACCTTATCCAGCGCAAAGGTGGACAGGTCGATGGTGCCGATGGACAGTGCCGACAGCTGGTCGATGCGGTCCGCAGGACCTGCGACCTTGAGCTTTTTGCAGCTCAGCTCATAGATCAGCACCGAATTGTCAAAGCCGCGCGGCGCATTGATGAAGTTCACCTTGACCGGCAGCGTCGCCATTTTGTAGACCTGCAAGGTCACATCCACGCTGCGTTCTTCCAGCTCAGTATACTGGAAATGGACTTCTCTTCCGCTCGTGGTATAGAAACGCAGCGGGGTCTCCAGTGTCACCGAACCGGTCAGCTTGCCGGTATAGGTTGCCTCTGCCGTGCAGGATGCGACCTTTTCCAGCTCACCGCTGGGACCAGACAGGGTGACAGTCTCCTTGGAGACATCGGTACTGTACAGGATATAGCCATCCTCGATGGTCAGGTAGTTCGTGGTGATGGTCACGGGGAGGGTCTTTTCTTCCACAACGTCAAAGACCACATTGACCGTGTTCTCGGTGCCCTCCATCGTCACCGTTACACCATTGAGCAGACCATTTGCACCGCGCACCAGAAGGCGCAGAGTCTTTTCGCCGCTGTCCCGCACGCTGGACCAGTCCGGATAAACAACAAAGTCCGAAGCGGTCAGCCCACCGATGGTATAGCCGTCACCAGAAAGCTTGAGGTTGACCGTTTTATCCTCTGCGGAAACGATGCTCAGCCCTCTGGAAGTATACGATGCAGAATCATAGGTATAATCCACCGGCACATTGTAGATCACGCTCGTGGTGCCGGGCTGCACGATGATGGTCACGACCATCCATGCGATCACAGCACCCAGAATGGACATCGCCAGCCGGATGCGGCGGTCATTCAGGATACTCTTGCTGCGCTTCGCCGCAGCTCTGGGGTCCGACTGACCAGATCTTGTACTCATTGCTGCTCATCCTCCTTCTGGTTGACCCAGCGCAGCACCTTGCGGATGCGCTCTTTCCAGGTCGCCGTCGTGCTCTTTTCTGCGGCGGTCTCCTTGGGGATCATCTCGTCCACAAGGCGGGTATACAGGGTCTGGCGATCAAAATGACGGATCAGAACGCCATTCTTCGCCATTGAGATGATGCCGGTCTCCTCACTGACCACGATAGCGATGGCATCCGAATTCTCTGCGATGCCAAGGCAGGCGCGGTGGCGGGTGCCCATGTCCTTGCCCAGATCAAGGTTATTGGAAAGCGGCAGCACACAACCAGCCGCCTTGATGCGACCGTTTTCAATGATCGCCGCGCCATCGTGCAGCGGGGTGCCCTCGTAGAAGATGGTGCCCAGCACCTCCAGATTGACCGCACTGTTCACCGGGGTTCCGGTGCGCACGATCTCTGAAAGGTTGGTGTGGCGTTCCAGCACGATCAATGCACCGGTCTTGGTCTCCGAAAAGCGCTCTGCCGCGTCACAAATGGCAATAATGGCGTTGCGCCACGCCCCCTTCAGGCTGGGGTCATTGTAGCGCCCCTTCATGCTGAAGAACTTTGCCGCCCATTGGTCGGTCTGACCCATGCGCTCCAGCGCACGGCGGATCTCCGGCTGGAACAGCACCACCAGCGTCA
>CAZUDU010000137.1:0-4261 GCA_964619455.1 uncultured Faecalibacterium sp. | reverse complement strand
ATGGCTGCGTATTCTTCTTCGCTGATAAACGCGGAGAGGTGCTTTGTGTTCAGTGCGACACTCATTTTATTCCAACCTCCAGATAGTTTGCCGGGCGCTTGCCCAGCGAGGATATATCTTGTTATAAGTGTACCGTTCCCACCGAACAAAGTCAAGCCAAAAATCTCTCGTTTTCATACAATTTTAATAGTGTTTTTTTGTTTCTTCATCCAGATTTGTTCAGCCAGCCAAACCTGCGTTTGGCTCTTTCATGCACTTTTGAACGATAAAGCGCATATTCATGCATTTTGCCCCAAAAGACTGTGCCAGAGCAGCCCCCATGCCGCTGCAAAGTCCATTCTGGGTGCATCCGCTGCCGCACACACCACATACTCGCCCAGCAGCTCCTCGCCGCCCAGAATGCGCACCGTGCCCACCTGCTGCCCGCGCTCTACCGGCGCTTCAAGCGTTTCCTGCAGCTCCAGCTGTGCGGTCAGCTCGCTTTGCGCACTGCTTGCCAGCAGCAGGGTCTTGGGCAGTGCGGAATAGTCCAGCGGCACACTGCCCTCAGCGCTCCCCTTCACCGTCAGCTGCAGCGGGCGGTCTTCCATCGCCGGCAGCGGCACCGCACGGTAGGAGGCAAAGCCGTGATCCAGCAGGGTGGTCGCCGCCGTAAAGCGGTCGGCGCTGGAAGGCGCACCCAAAATCACCGCGATCAGGCTCAGGCCATCTCTGGTCGCGCTGGCGCTGATGCACACTCCTGCCCCGCCGGTGGTGCCGGTCTTCAAGCCGGTGATGCCGTTGTAGCGCTTGAGGAGCTTATTCGTATTGACCAGCTGGGTCTGCCCGCCGCGCAGGCTGTCTGTCCAGATGCCGGTGTAATGCAGCACCTCCGGGCAGGTGTTCAGGATCTCGCAGCTCATCCGCGCCACATCCCGTGCGGTGGAAAGATGTCCTTCGGTATCCAGACCGCAGGCGTTGCGGAATACCGTGTTCTCCATGCCAAGCGCTGCGGCGCGGTCGTTCATCTGCTGGACAAAGCCCGCCTCGCTGCCGCCTACCAGCTCGGCCACCGCCACCGCCGCATCGTTTGCAGAGGAAATACAGATCGCCCGGATCATCTCGTCCAGTGTGAATTGCTCGCCCGGCTCCAGCCAGATCTGGCTGCCGCCCATGTGGTAGGCATGTTCACTGACCGGGACGGGCGTTTCCAGCGTCAGACGCCCGCTCTGGATCGCCTCAAAGGTGAGCAGCAGGGTCATCACCTTGGTAATGGAAGCAATGGGCATCTGCTGATCCGCATTCATCTCATAGAGCACCTTCCCGGTCTGCTGATCCACAAGGACCGCCGCCCGGCAGTTCAGGCTGAGCTGCGGCTGTGCCGAAGCGGCCGCCTGTATGCCCGCCTGTTGCTCCGATGGCTCCTGTGCCAGCCGCACAGCCCCTGCACCGCCCCGCTCTGCGGCGCCAAACGCCAGTGCGACCATCCAGAAGCACATCACCCCTGCGCACAGCCATGCAAAGGTTCTCCGTTTCATGTAAAGACCTCCCCGCACAAACTCTCTGGTTGGAGTGTATGCACCGGAACGTCCCGGAATACCGCCGGGAAGCAAATTCCATCTTGCGCCCTCTATCAGGATTGTTATATAATGAAGAGTAACATAGTAGATCACTCTGTTTTTATGGAAAGGATCCCTTCATGCGAGTTAGTTTTTATACATTGGGCTGCAAGGTCAACCTGAACGAGACCGGCGCTCTGGAACAGATGTTCCGCACACACGGCTTTACCATTGCGGCGGAAGGCGAGCCGGCGGATGTTTTCATCGTCAACAGCTGCACCGTGACCAACTTTGGCGATCAGAAGAGCCGCAAGTGGCTGCGCCGCGCCAAGCGTGAGAACCCCGGTGCGGTCACGGTGCTGACCGGCTGCTATCCGCAGGCTTTCCCGGAAGAAGCCGCACAGTTCATGGAAGCAGACCTTGTCTGCGGCAACGGCGACCGCAAGGCTATTCTGGACAACGTCCTCAAGCTGCTGGACGGACACGAGCGCATCGTGGCCATTACCCCGCACCAGCGCGGTGAGATGTTCGAGGAGCTTCCGGTGGAGCGGTTCGAGACCCACACCCGCGCCTTCATCAAGGTCGAGGACGGCTGCAACCGCCAGTGCGCCTACTGCGTCATCCCGCGCGCACGCGGCCCGGTGCGCAGCCGCGCCGAGGAAAGCATCCTTGCCGAGCTGCGTCAGCTTGCCGCTTCCGGCTACCGCGAGGTCGTGCTGAGCGCCATCTCCCTGCCCAGCTACGGGCTGGACACCGGCACCAATCTGGTGGAGCTGGTGGAAAAGTGCGCTGCAGTCGAAGGCATCGAACGCATCCGTCTGGGCAGTCTGGATCCTGACATGCTCACACCGGAGTACATCCGCCGCTTAGCCGCCGTGGAAAAGCTCTGCCCGCAGTTCCACCTGAGCCTGCAGAGCGGCTGCAGCGCCACCCTGCGCCGGATGCGCCGCGTCTATACCGCCGAGCAGTACGCACAGGTGGTGGATCAGATCCGCGCCGCTTACGGGGAGCGCCCGGTGAGCTTTACCACCGACTGCATCTGCGGCTTCCCCGGCGAGACCCGCGAGGACTTCGACGAGAGCTGCGAGTTCCTGAAGAAGATCGGCTTTTTGAAGGTGCATGTCTTCCCCTATTCCCGCCGCAGCGGTACCCCCGCCTACGATTTTCCGGATCAGATCCACGAGCGGGAAAAGCAGGCGCGCAGCCGCGAGATGAACGCCATTGCCGAGCAGGTGCGCTGCGAAACGCTTGCCGCCTACGAGGGCACCGAGGACGATGTGCTGCTGGAGACCGCGCTTTCTGAGACGCTCTTCACCGGCTATACCCGGCTGTATATCCCGGTCGTGGTCTCCGCTCCGGGGCACGCAAGCGGCGAGATCGTCCGCGTCAAGCTGGGCAGCTACGACGGCGAGCGTGTCCATGCGGCACTTTGCTGAAAACATCCGCTTGATGTTTGTAGATTTCACACAAATTGTGAAATTCATAACGAGTTTAGTAAATCATCTTTCCATCCCCGCAGTTTTGTGATAAAATGATACTGGATTTTTGGGGCTACGGCACTGTTTGCAGCAGTGGTGTACCAACGCAGCTCCTGCATCCCCGTATCATACGGCTGCGGGGATATATTTTTCTGGTTTTATATAAGGAGAGTTCGGAATGAGTTTCAGAGGAATCAACACAACCGTGATCCAGCTCCGCCGTCAGGTCTTTGCCGAGGTCGCAAAGATGGCGTATGCCAACGTCAAGGGCGAGCTGGCAAACCACATGATGCGTAAGATCCCCTACACCATCATCCCTGGTGAGGAAGGCAAGCTGCGTCAGGACATCTTCCTGGAGCGCGCCATCGTTGAGGAGCGCGTCCGCCTTGCCATGGGTCTGCCCACCCGCCGCATGGACGAGCACAACAGCGTCGTTTCCGGTCTGGAGGACGCATCCATTGCACATAAGTACTACGATCCCCCGCTGGTCAACGTGATCAAGTTCGCCTGCAACCGCTGCCCGGAGAAGCTGGTCAAGGTCTCTGACCTGTGCCAGGGCTGCCTTGCACACCCCTGTATGGAGGTCTGCCCCAAGAACGCCATCGTCTGGGAGAACGGCCGTTCCACCATTGATCAGGACAAGTGCATCAAGTGCGGCCGTTGCGCGACCGTCTGCCCTTACAACGCCATCATCAAGACCGAGCGCCCCTGTGCTGCTGCCTGCGGCATGAACGCCATCCACTCGGACGAGCTGGGCCGTGCCGAGATCGACTACAGCAAGTGCGTCTCCTGCGGCCAGTGTCTGGTCAACTGCCCCTTCGGTGCGATCGCCGATAAGGGTCAGATCTACCAGCTGATCCAGGGCTTCAACCGCGGCGACCGCATCTACGCGCTGGTCGCTCCCGCATTCGTCAACCAGTTCCCGGAGCTGGCTCAGACCGGCAAGCTGAAGGCTGCCCTGCGCGCCGTCGGCTTCTACGATGTCGTCGAGGTTGCCATCGGCGCCGACCTGTGCACCGTGGACGAGGCACACGACTTCCTCGAGAACGTGCCCGAGAAGATGAACTTCATGGCGACCTCCTGCTGCCCGGCATGGAGCATGATGGCAAAGACCGCTTTCCCCGACCTTTCCAAGAACATCTCCATGACCATGACCCCGATGGTCTTTACCGCCCGCATGATGAAGAAGGCAGACCCCGAAGCTCGTATGTGCTTCATCGGACCCTGCGCCGCAAAGAAGCTGGA
>CAZUDU010000136.1:0-4319 GCA_964619455.1 uncultured Faecalibacterium sp. | reverse complement strand
CGAGCAGACGCACCACATACAGGAAGATGTTGATGAAGTCCAGATACAGCGTCAGCGCGCCGTAGATGGAAGCCTTTTCTGCCAGCTCGCTGTCATACGAATAGTAGGAGTACATCTGGCGCAGCTTCTGGGTGTCGTAGGCGGTCAGCAGCATGAACAGCACCAGCCCGATGCCGGAGTACACCACCGTGACCCCGAAGCTCATGCCGAACAGCAGCCCCACAAAGCCGGTGATGATCATTGCCAGCAGCCCCAGCATCAGCTTGGGACCCCAGCCGGACAGATCCTTGTGGGTGGTCATGCCGTGCACTGCCATCAGCCCGAAGTAGAGCGCCGTTGCAAGGAACGCCAGTACCATCGTGCCCATAGAGAAGGCAAGGAAATAATAGCTCATGACCATACCGTTGAGCACCGCGTAAAGCAGGAACACGCCGCGGGCCGCGCCCACCGACATATTCTGTACCCTTGCACTGAGCACGAACACGAGCGCCAGCTCTGCGATGGTGAACAGCAGATACAGCCGATCCACCACATAGATCAGCGGGCTGGCCGCCGTAAAGAAGGCAGCGGCAAAGGTCGCCAGCAGCCCCACCGCCATCCAGCGGTAGGTGCGGGTCATATAGTCAGCCGAGGTCATGGACGCTTCTGCGTAACCGCGGTCATAATTGCGATAATCCATCGTGGAATTCCTCCAGTCCTGTTTTGCAAAGCTTTTGTGGCGTTCGCCCTTGCTCCGTTCTTTGGAATATAGTATACTGCATAGAAATGAACGATTCATGAAAAAGGCTGTGATTTTTGATGTCTCTTGGACTTTATTGCCACATTCCGTACTGTTTTTCCAAATGCCGCTACTGTGATTTCTACTCCGATCCCGGTCAGCGGGGCGTTCCTGACGCGTATGTAGACGCACTTTTGCGGGAACTGGAGCGCTTTTCCCCCGGTGCGCCGCTGCACCCGGACACCTTCTATTTCGGCGGCGGAACCCCCAGCCTGCTGACCCCCGCACAGGTGTCTCGCATCCTCGAAGCAGCGCAGCCCCTGCCCGGTGCTGAGATCACGCTGGAAGCAAACCCTGAAACGGTCACGGCGGAAACGCTTGCCGGCTTCCGTGCCGCCGGGGTCAACCGCATTTCGTTCGGTGTGCAGTCCGCACGGGATGCCCAGCTCCGCACACTGGGCCGCCCCCACACCGCAAAGCAGGCACGCGCCGCCTTTGCCGCTGCCCGCAAGGCGGGGTTTGAGAATATCAGCGGTGATATCATGCTGGCGCTGCCCGGCTACACGCAGGCAGAATTTGATGAAACGCTGGAGCTGATCGAGAGCGGCGGCGCGACCCACATCTCCTCCTACCTGCTCAAGATCGAGCCGGACTCTGCCTTCGGGCGCAAACCGCCGGAGGGTCTGCCCAGCCCGGACGAAGCCGCCGACTTCTACCTTTATGCAGTCGAGCAGCTGGAGCACCACGGCTACCGTCAGTACGAGATCTCCAACTTTGCCAAGCCCGGCTTTGAGGGCCGGCACAATCTCATCTACTGGGACTGCGGGGATTATCTGGGTCTTGGCCCCGCCGCGCATTCCTGTATGGGCGGCAAGCGCTTTTATTACCCCGCCGACACGGCTGCATTTGTGCAGGACAACGCCGCCCCAGTGATGGACGGCGGCTGCGGCGCAGAGGACTATCTCATTTTGCAGCTGCGCCTGCGCAAGGGGCTTTCTCTGTCGGAATATGATGCCCGCTACGGCAAGCAGTTTTCCACCCGTCAGCTCGCGTTCGTGCAAAACTGCGTCAAAAACGGCTATGCCGAGTTTAACGGCGAGACCCTTGCGCTGACCCCTGCCGGGCTGATCGTGCAGAACAGCATCCTTGCCGAGCTGCTGTGATCCATCACCCCAGCTCGACCACCTTCCAGCCCAGCTCCCGGATGGCATCCCGGTCATGGGTCGCCAGAAGAACATTCCGTCCGCCGCAGCGCTCTTTCAGGAGTGCTGCGGCTTTTTTCATCGTTTCCGGATCCATCCCGGTGAACGGCTCGTCCAGCAGCAGCGTATCACTGGGTGCCCAGAGTGCCCGCACGAGCGCCGCACGCCGTTTCTGCCCGCCGGACAGCCTTCTTGCGGGCAGGCACAGCGCCTGCGCATCCATCCCAAGGCGTGCAAAATCCGCCGCGATCGCTTCCCGGCTGGCGGCTGCATCCCCCGGCAATACCAGAAGCACGTTCTTCACGGCATCGAGCTGCGGGCAGAGGCGGTCCTCCTGAAAGACCGCACTCACCTTCCCGATCTCCTGTACGCTCCCGCCGGATGCCGTTTCCAGCCCCATCAGGATGCGCAGCAGGGTCGTCTTGCCCCAGCCGCTGGGTGCCCACAGCACCACCGGTTCGGATACCGTAAGCTCCAGCCCCCGGAACAGACATTTTTCACCAAAGCACTTGGTCAGCCCTTCGATCCTCAGCATGTCGTTTCCTCCTCGCCCAGCACTGCTTTTACAGCCCGGTCCAGAATCACGAGAAACAGTTTCTCAAACACGGCGCTCAGCAGGATGATGATAAAGGTCCACGCAAACAGCTCTCCCGTGGAAAGGGTGATCTTGGCGCGGTAGAGTGCATCGCCGATGCTGCCGTTGGGCAGCCCGATGACCTCGGCGGCCACACCGCTCTTCCAGCAGATACCCAGCGCCACGCTGCACCCCTGCCGGAACGCCGGCAGCACCGCAGGCAGCCAGATGGCATGGACCCGGCGCCACAGCGGCAGGCGGAACACCCTTGCCATCTCCCGCAAGCCGGGGTCAGCGCCCTGAATGCCGGTGCGCACCGCGCTGTAAATGACCGGCAGCACCATCAGAAAGCTGATGAGCACCGACAATGACCCGCCGCGCACCCAGACCAGTGCCAGAATGATGAAGCTCGCCACCGGGGTCGCCTTTACAAGCTGCATCACCGGCGCAAGCAGGATGTCCACGGCATTCCACAGTTCTGCGCCCACCGCCAGCACGCTGCCGGTCAGCGTTCCCAGCACAAACCCCAGCAGGATGCGCCCGGAGCTGAACGCCACCCGCTGCCACAGATCCTTTTGCGGCAACAGCTCCACCAGCGTGCGCAGTGCCTGCACCGGCGAGACCAGAAACACCTCCTGCCCCACGGCCATCGCGGCCGCCTGCCAGACTGCCAGCCAGAATACCACCGCCAGCAGCCGTTGTGCCTTTTGTTTGAAACGCGTCATCTTCCCGCGCCTCCTTTCGGTCTATTCTTTTATAGTATAACAAAAGCCTCCTTCCCACAAAATACTTTTCTTCAACTTTTATTTTCTTGACATGAGAACTATTGCAAGATACACTAGAATCACGATTTACGAAAGAAAAGAGGAACTCTTCATGCAAAAACTCACCGGCAAGGATCTGCTGCTGGTCGGCTTTACCCTGTTCTCCATGTTTTTCGGGGCAGGCAACCTGATCTTCCCGCCCATGCTCGGCGCAGCCGCCGGCTCGAACTTCTGGCTCGCCTTTCTGGGGCTTGCAGTCAGTGCCATCGGTCTGCCCATCGCCGGTGTCATCGCGGCCGCAAAAGCGGGCAGCCTCAAGGAGCTTGCCGGGCGGGTGCACCCGCTTTTCGCGCAGGTCTTTATGATCCTGATCTACCTGTCCATCGGCCCCTGTCTTGCGATCCCGCGCACCGCCAGCACCTCCTTTGAGATGCTCGTTCCGCTGCTGGGCAGCAGCCCTGCGCTCCAGCTTGGGTATTCGATCCTGTTCTTCACCGCCGCCTTTCTGGTCGCGCTCCACCCGGACAAACTCACCGAGTTTCTGGGGCGGTTCCTCTGCCCGGCACTGATCGCCCTGATCCTGCTTTTGTTTGCCGGGTGTCTGTTCTGCCCGCTCGCTTCCGGCTATGGAACACCTACTGCTGTTTATGCTTCACTGCCCACGGCAGAAGGCGTGCTCTACGGCTACCAGACGATGGATGCGCTCGCCGCGCTGATCTTCGGCGCGGTCATCGGGCTGAACATCCAGGCACGCGGCATCACTGAGGAAACAGCGGTGCGCCGCGGCACCATCCGCGCCGGCTTTGTTGCAGGCATCATGCTGCTGATCGTCTACGCGATGCTGGGTCATGCCGGTGCACAGACCGGCGCTGCGGTGCCCGGTCTTTCCACCGGTGCGGATGTCCTCACCACTCTCGCGCAGACCCTTTTCGGCCAAGCCGGGCT
This sequence comes from uncultured Faecalibacterium sp., assembly GCA_964619455.1. Taxonomy (GTDB): domain Bacteria; phylum Bacillota; class Clostridia; order Oscillospirales; family Ruminococcaceae; genus Faecalibacterium. The sequence goes on along the minus strand of CAZUDU010000136.1, from coordinate 116 downwards.
GGTGCTGCTGGCCGCGATGTTCCTCATCGCCTGCTTCAACACCTGTGTCGGGCTGATCGCCTGTGTCGGGCAGTATTTCCATGAGCTGCTGCCCCGCATCCCCTACCCGGTCATTG
>CAZUDU010000135.1:0-4326 GCA_964619455.1 uncultured Faecalibacterium sp. | reverse complement strand
GGACGGCTTTGTGCAGGGCGTGCCGGAGTTCTTCAGCACGGCTCTGCCCCGGCTTCTGAGCTTTACCGAGGAGCTGCGGGCGAACGTCGGCGGCTTCATTGATGCCGGACTCAACATGGTCACCCAGCTGCTCAACGGCATCATTGCCGGGCTGCCGCAGCTCTTTGCTTATGTGCCGGACATCATCATCAACATTGCAGGCATCATCAACGACAATGCTCCAAAGCTGCTGGCACAGGGCGTGGTGCTCATCGTCCAGCTGATCGAGGGCATTGTAAAGAGCATCCCTTTGCTGATCCAGAATTTCGGCAAGGTTGTGGAAGCGGTCTTGGCGGTCATTTCGGCGGTCAACTGGGTCTCCATCGGCGGTAAGATCCTGACGAGCATCGGCAACGGGATCAAGAGCATGGGCGGCAATCTGCTCAACGCCTTCAAGGGCGGCTTTTCCAGTGCGCTGAGCTGGATCAAAAGTCTTCCCTCGCAGGCGCTCCAGTGGGGCAAAGACCTCATCAACAGCTTCATCGGCGGTCTGACCGGCAAGGTCAGCGCCGCTGCAACGGCTGCGACTGCCGGCTCCACCCTTGCAGACGTTGCGAGCCGGGAGGACGAGTTGGACTGGGCAGACGTGTGGACGGGAGCCAACGACCTGATCGCCGACAGCACGGTGGAGATGGCGCAGATCGTCATCCCGGAGTATACCAAGACTGCCACGACAGCCACGGCTGCTGCATCTGCTACCAAGGCTGCTGCCAAGAGCATGGCAGAGCTGGTCAAGGAAGAGATGGCGGCGCTGGATCTTGCTGGTGTGACCCTGCCGGATGCCCTTGCAAAGCAGACCGACCGTCTGGCATCGCTGGAGGCGGCATACACTTCCGCGGCTGAGGACGTGGACAAGCTGACCTGGCTGCTCAATGAAGAGATCAAAGCCAGCGGTGCCGCCAGCGAAAAGAGCCGGTATCTTTTCAGCCAGCTCAAAACGGCGGAAAGCACGCTGGACTCTGCAAAGAAGGCGCTGGACGAATACAGGGACTCTCTGGACACGACCGCGACCGCCGCAAGCGGGCTGGCAGACTCGATCAGCCAGACGATCAACGCGGTCTCCGGCTTTGGCGGCAAGCTGTCCTCGCTGGGCGATAAGCTAGGGCTGGACTGGCTCGCAGGCATCGGAGACTGGATCTCTGACATGGCGGGCGGTGTCACTACGGTCATCCAGTTTGCCGCCAGCATCCAGACTCTGAACACCGCCATGCAGGGGCTGAAAAACGCCCTTGGTGCCGTACAGGCAAACGGCGGCATCTCGGTCATCACAGCGGGCATCTCGGAGCTGATCGGCGCAGATACCGACATCATCGCCCCGCTGGTGCAGTCCTTCACCGCTGGCGTGGCACAGATCTCGCAGTCTGCGGTGGATGTCAAGTCCATCGTGGTCAGCACCTTCACCGGGCTGAAAGAACCGCTTGCCATTGCAGCAACGACCATCAGCAGCGCTTTGAGCGGCGGGCTGCTCTCTGCCTTCCCCACCATCTACGGCGCGATGGCATCGCTGGTGACCAGCATCGGCTCTGCCTTTATCGGCATGCTGGACTCGATCGCCGCAGCGCTCAGTGCGACCGGCATCGGTCTCCCTGTCGGTCTGATCGTGGCGGGTGCAGCCGTAGCGCTGGGCGTGGCGATCGCCGCCATCGTGGCAAAGCTGGGCGGCTCTTTCACGCCTTCCGGTCCCGGTTTAGGCTCTGGCGCTGGCTCTGGTTTGGGCTCCGGTTCTGGCTCGACCAGCAGCGCGATCTACGATACCATGAGCAGCAACACCTCCCTGTGGGAATACGAGAAGATGCAGCTCCCGGAACGCCAGCAGCGCCCCAATATCGAGGTTAATCAGTATATTTACAGCAAAGCGCAGACCGCAGCCGACCTCATGCGGGAAGCACAGTACGAGCAGGAAAGGGCGGTGTTGCAGGGTGTTTGACGCAGTCTTTACCACGAGTGATGGGCGCTCCTTTGCGTTCGGCTACAAAGCGGGCGTGCTGTACAAGATCGACCCTCTGGGTGATCTGCCCATCGAGCTGGAGACCAGTCAGGGCTACCAGCAGATCGGCGCGACCGTGGAAAGCCGCAGCATCTCCGGCGTGACCCGCACTATCACCGGGCGCATCGTCCGCAACACGGATCACTGCAAGCGTCAGCTGCGGGATATCTTTGCGCCCTGTGTCACCGGGCGGCTGACCGTAGCGGGCAAGTACTACTGTGATGCAGAGGTGCAGCGATGCCCGGCGATCAGCGCCGCGACCCGCTGGCCGACCTTCAGTTTCCAGCTCTACTGCCCCAACCCCTACTGGCTGAGCGTCTCCGAGACCAGTGCCACGACATTACAGGTCACACCGACCTTTACCCTGCCGGTCTGCTACGACACCCATCAGTACGGTCTGCGGACGCAGGCGGAATGGCTCAAGATCCACAACGCCGGGCTGGAAACGCAGGATTTCACCCTGACCATGACCGCACACGGCACCGTGGTCAACCCCGCCGTACTCGACCCGGAAACCGGCGAGACCCTGCGTTTTCTTGTCACGCTGGAGGATACCGACCAGCTCAAGGTCTGGCGCGAGAACGGACGCTTGCGGCTGGAACGGATCATCAGTGGGGTGGCGGTCAACGCCTTTTCCATTCTGGACGAGAGCAGCACCCTCTGGACGCTGCGTCACGGCACGCAGGCATGGCAGCGTGCGGCGGACAGCGGCGCAGAAAAGCTCTACCTGACCGTGAGCTGCAACGCTGCTTTCTCCACCGTCATCACGGAGGTGGGCGGCAATGGCTGAGACAAGATCCGTCCTGACCAGCTCCGGGCATAAGAGCATCTGCATTTACGACGCAGATCTGAAGCTGCTGGGGCGCATCGAAAGCTGGGTGTCGCTGGTGTGGCCGGAGCGGTACAACACCTATTCCGGCGTACAGGGCGCACAGTTGGAGGTACAGGACTCCACCGCTTTGCAGGCACTCTGCCGCCCCGACCGGTATCTCTGGCTGACCGGCAGCGACCGGATCATGCGCATCTGCTCGGCACAGACCGATAAGACCGCCCACCGTCTGGTCATCTCCACCAAGGATGCGGCCTGCATTCTGGACGAGCGCATCTGCACTCAGACCCTAAAGAACTTTACGGCAGAATCCACCCTGCGCAGCCTTGTCAGCAGCATGGCAGCGTGGCAGAACCTCGCTCTGGGAGATCTGGCAGAGCTGACCGACACCTACCCCGGTGAGGCAGGTCCCGGCAGCCTGCTGGAGATCGCAGAGCAGGTCTGTCAGGCTCTGGATATCGGCTTCCGGCTGCGGTTTGACCAGCCGCGCAAAAAGCTGCTGTTCGAGCTGTACCGCCCGCTGCTCGACCCGAACGCCCGGTATGCGCCGCAGTACGGCAACCTGACCGACCTGACCTATACCGAAAGCACCACAGACTACAAGAACGTCTGCACCGTGCTCGGTGCAGATGGAACGGTCACAGTGGGCGCAGTGAGCGCGGCCGGCTCTGCCCGGCGGGAAATGCTGCTGGATGCCACTAACCGGAAAAAGGCGGACGATCAGACGCAGTCGGACTATCTCGCCACCCTGAAAGCGCTGGGCGAACAGGAGCTTGCGACACACTCCCGCATCGAGAACTTCCGCTTCACGCCTACCGACAGCGTGACCGTGGGCACCGTAGTCGCGGCAAGTCTGCCCGGCACGGACATCCAGGCAGCGGCGCGGATCACCTCGGTCACCCTGACCTCCCAGCGCGGCGAGAATGCCGTCAGCACTGAGATCGGCACACCCATCATCAGGAGGAAACAATGAGCATTATCACTTACCCGCTGAACGGCGTGACCTACGGCGCTGAGGACGTGAGCACCTACCTGTGCACCCGCACCTCCGGCGTTTACTCCCGTGACAGCAACTTCAGCGCAAGCATCACCGGCGCGCGTGAGATCACCATCTCGCCCGGTCTTGCGTGGATCAACTACGACGACTTCAAGGGCGTGAGCGTGTGCAGCCGTGAGGATACCATCCTGACGGTACCCGCTGCCGACAGCACCCTTGACCGTATCGACCGCGTGGTCGTGCAGTTTGACACGGATGCCAATGAGACCGTCTGCAAACTCAAGCCGGGCACTCCCGCCGCTGACCCGGCGGCTCCTGCCATCCTGCAAAACCGCCGCCAGTACGAGCTGGGGCTTTGCACCATCCGCATCCGTGCAGGCAGTGCCGCGATCACCGCCTCTGACCTCACCGACACCCGGCTTGACGAAGAGCTGTGCGGCATCATGCGGGACGGCGTGACCGGCATCCCGACCA
>CAZUDU010000134.1:0-4333 GCA_964619455.1 uncultured Faecalibacterium sp. | reverse complement strand
TGATCGAGAGCGGCGGCGCGACCCACATCTCCTCCTACCTGCTCAAGATCGAGCCAGACTCTGCCTTTGGGCGCAAACCGCCGGAGGGTCTGCCCAGCCCGGACGAAGCCGCAGACTTCTATCTTTATGCGGTCGAACAGCTCGAGCACCACGGCTACCGCCAGTACGAGATCTCCAACTTTGCAAAGCCCGGCTTTGAGGGCAGGCACAATCTCATCTACTGGGACTGCGGGGATTATCTTGGGCTTGGTCCCGCTGCGCATTCCTGCATGGGCGGCAAGCGCTTTTATTACCCCGCTGACACGGCTGCATTTGTTCAGGACAACGCCGCGCCCGTCATGGACGGCGGCTGCGGCGCAGAGGATTATCTCATTTTGCAGCTGCGCCTGCGCAAGGGACTTTCTCTTTCGGAATATGCTGCCCGCTACGGCAAGCAGTTTTCCACCCGCCAGCTCGCATTCGTGCAAAACTGCGTCAGGAACGGTTACGCCGAATTTGACGGCGAGACCCTCGCCCTGACCCCCGCCGGGCTGATCGTGCAGAACAGCATCCTTGCCGAGCTGCTGTGACCCATCACCCCAGCTCGACCACCTTCCAGCCCAGCTCCCGGATGGCATCCCGGTCATGGGTCGCCAGAAGAACATTCCGTCCGCCGCAGCGCTCTTTCAGGAGTGCTGCGGCTTTTTTCATCGTTTCCGGATCCATCCCGGTGAACGGCTCATCCAGCAGCAGCGTATCGCTGGGTGCCCAGAGCGCCCGCACGAGCGCCGCACGTCGTTTCTGCCCGCCGGACAGCCTTCTTGCGGGCAGGCGCAATGCCTGCGCATCCATCCCGAGTCGTGCAAAATCCGCCGCGATCGCATCCCGGCTGGCGGCGGCATCCCCCGGCAGCACCAGAAGCACGTTCTTCACCGCATCGAGCTGCGGGCAGAGGCGATCCTCCTGAAAAACAGCGCTCACCTTCCCGATCTCATGTACACACCCACCGGATGCCGTTTCCAGCCCCATCAGGATGCGCATCAGGGTCGTTTTGCCCCAGCCGCTGGGTGCCCACAGCACCACCGGTTCGGATACCGTAAGATCCAGCTCCCGGAACAGGCATTTTGCACCAAAGCACTTGGTCAGCCCTTCGATCCTCAACATGTCGCTCCCTCCTCACCCAGCACTGCTTTTACGGCCCTGTCCAGAATCACGAGAAACAGTTTTTCAAACACGGCGCTCAGCAGGATGATGATAAAGGTCCATGCAAACAGTTCCCCTGTGGAAAGGGTGATCTTGGCACGGTAGAGCGCATCACCGATGCTGCCGTTGGGCAGCCCGATGACCTCTGCAGCAACACCGCTCTTCCAGCAGATGCCCAGCGCCACGCTGCACCCTTGACGGAACGACGGCAGCACCGCAGGCAGCCAGATGGCATGGACCCGCCGCCACAGCGGAAGGCGGAACACCTTTGCCATCTCCCGCAAGGCGGGGTCCGCTCCCTGAATGCCGGTGCGCACCGCGCTGTAAATGACCGGCAGCACCATCAAAAAGCTGATAAGCACCGACAGTGACCCGCCGCGCACCCAGACCAGCGCCAGAATGATGAAGCTCGCCACCGGGGTCGCTTTGACCAGCTGCATCACCGGCGCAAGCAGGATGTCCACAGCATTCCACAGTTCTGCCCCCACCGCCAGCACGCTGCCGGTCAGTGTGCCCAGCACGAACCCCAGCAGGATGCGCCCGGAGCTGAATGCCACACGCTGCCACAGGTCCTTTTGCGGCAAAAGCGCCACCAGCGTGCGCAACGCCTGTACCGGCGAGACCAGAAACACCTCCTGCCCCACCGCCATCGCCGCCACCTGCCAGACTGCCAGCCAGAATACCACCGCCAGCAATCGCTGTGCCTTTTGTTTGAAACGCGCCATCTTCCCGCGCCCCCTTTCGGTCTATTCTTTTATAGTATAACAAAAGCCTCCTTCCTACAAAATACTTTTCTTCAACTTTTATTTTCTTGACATGAGAGATATTGCAAGATACACTAGAATCACGATTTACGAAAGAAAAGAGGAACTCTCCATGCAAAAACTCACCGGCAAGGATCTACTGCTGGTCGGCTTTACCCTGTTCTCCATGTTTTTTGGGGCAGGCAACCTGATCTTCCCGCCCATGCTCGGCGCAGCCGCAGGCTCGAACTTCTGGCTCGCTTTTCTGGGGCTTGCGGTCAGCGCCATCGGTCTGCCCATCGCCGGTGTCATCGCGGCAGCAAAAGCGGGCGGTCTCAAAGAGCTTGCCGGGCGGGTGCACCCGCTTTTCGCACAGGTCTTTATGATCCTGATCTACCTGTCCATTGGTCCCTGTCTTGCGATCCCCCGCACCGCCAGCACCTCCTTTGAGATGCTCGTTCCGCTGCTGGGCAGCAGCCCCGCGCTCCAGCTGGGGTATTCCATCCTGTTCTTCACCGCAGCCTTTCTGGTCGCGCTCCACCCGGACAAGCTCACCGAGTTTCTGGGGCGGTTCCTCTGCCCGGCACTCATCGCCTTGATCCTGCTTTTGTTTGCCGGGTGTCTGTTCTGTCCGCTCTCTTCCGGCTACGGAACGCCCACCGCTGTTTATGCAGCGCTGCCCACGGCAGAAGGCGTGCTCTACGGCTACCAGACGATGGACGCGCTCGCCGCGCTGATCTTCGGCGCGGTCATCGGGCTGAACATCCGCGCACGCGGCATCACCGAGGAAACATCGGTGCGCCGCGGCACCATCCGCGCCGGTTTTGTAGCAGGCATCATGCTGCTGGTCGTCTACGCGATGCTGGGTCATGCCGGTGCTCAGACCGGTGCAGCAGTGCCCGGGCTTGCCACCGGTGCGGATGTCCTCACCACCCTTGCACAAGCCCTCTTTGGCAAAGCCGGGCTTGTGCTGTTGGCAGCGATGTTCCTCATCGCCTGTTTCAACACCTGTGTCGGATTGATCGCTTGTGTCGGGCAGTATTTCCATGAGCTGCTGCCCCGCATCCCCTACCCGGTCATTGCTGCGTTCTTTGCCTTTGCCAGCATGCTGATCTCCAACATCGGTCTGGCAGGCATCCTGCGCGTCTCTACTCCTATCCTGAATGCAGTCTACCCCATCGCGATCATGCTCATCCTGCTGAGCTTTGTTCCCCGTCTGGAACGCCGCCGCGCAGTCTATCCGCTGTGCATCGGGTTTACCGCAGCACAGAGCATCTGTGCCGCCCTGCCGCTCGGCATCCTGTCCACCGCCGCCGGTCTGCTGCCCTTTTCCTCCATCGGCTTCGGCTGGGTACTGCCCGCCCTCGCCGGACTGGCACTGGGCTGCCTGATCTCCAAGAAAGAGGTGCATTGATATGATCCGTCCCATCGTACACGACCCGCTGTTCCTTGCACAAAGTTCGCAGCCCGCCACTGCCGCCGATGCCCAAACGGCTCAGGATCTGCTCGAGACCCTGATCGCCCACGCAGACGGCTGTGTGGGCATGGCTGCCAATATGATCGGCGTACACAAGCGCATCATCGCAGTGGAAGCCGAGGACGGCTACCTCGTCATGTTCAACCCGGTCATCCTGAAAAGCTCCGGTGCCTACCAGACCGAGGAGGGCTGCCTCTCGCTGGAAGGTGTCCGCCCGACCAAGCGCTGGCAGAGCATCAAGGTCCAGTACCAGACCCCCGATCTCAAGCCCCGCATCAAAACCTTTACCGGCTGGACGGCGCAGATCATCCAGCACGAGATCGATCACTGCAACGGCATCCTTATCTAAAAAATAAAGGGAGTGCACAGCAGATCCTCTGCGGGTCTGTGTGCGCTCCCTTTTTGTTTTTTTTGCGGCATTGAAGGCGGCAACTTTTGCGCCGGTGTCTCCCGCTTTTGCCGCTGTGGTTTGTGGCCCGGCACACCGGATTTCGGCAAAGTTCTTTGCTGCAATTTATCTCGTTTCTGCTTTATTTCGGCACTTTTTGCACAAGCTATGCCAATTGTGTCAGTTTATCAGAGTATTTCTTTTGTGTTTTCGGACTTTTTTCCAAAAAAGACTTTACAAACGATTTTCAAAATCTTATTATATAACTAATCGGTTTTTGTTGGAGCCATTTTCTATGCGTCCCACACGCACAGTGCAGAATACAGAAGGAAGGTTTGTACTATGCCCGAAAAAAAGATCGCTGAAACAGCTGCCCCGGCAGAAGCTCCCGCTGCGGAGCCCAAGGCAGCCAAGTCCGCCAAAGCACCCGCCCGCCGCGGCCGCCCGCCGCTCACTCCTGAACTGTATGTAGAGCTGGGCAGCAGCCAGTATAATATCACCGACATCATCGACCGTGCAAAGGCAGACTACCGCGCGACTCAC
>CAZUDU010000133.1:0-4393 GCA_964619455.1 uncultured Faecalibacterium sp. | reverse complement strand
CTCCCTGATCATCGGGGTCATGACCTATCTGACGGTCTACCGGCTGCTGCACTGCGCACCTGCCCGTGCCTTTGATCTCTGCCTGCTGATCGTGATGCTGTTGCAGCTGTTCCTCTATATGATCTCTGTCCGCATGGAGGATTTCACCCATTTCAACGCTTACTTCGCAGTGGATATCCTGCTGACCCTCTGTTCAGTTCTGCTGCTGCCACTGCTCGCGCGGGAGGTGGAACGATGACCTACATCGAAAATATCTTCCTCTGCCTTTCCATCCCGATGATCCTTTCGCTCTTTTTCACCCGGGGCAGATCCCGTACCTTTACCCTGTTCGTGATCCTTGGCATGGGCATCAGTCTGCTCTCGGCATACGTCAGCAGTTTTTGCATGGTCTATTACGGCGCGACCGCCGCACAGACTACGGCTGAGATCACCCCAGTGGTCGAAGAGCTGATGAAGTTGCTGCCGCTGCTGTTCTTCTATCTGGTGTTCGAGCCGCGCCCCAAGGAGCTGCCCGCCGCAGCACTCGCCATCGCCGTCGGCTTTGCCACCTTTGAGAACGTCTGCTACCTGACCGAAAACGGCGCAGCAAACTTCACCTTCCTGCTCGTGCGCGGCATCGCAGCAGGTGCGCTGCACATCCTGTGCGGCATCCTTTCCGGTTTTGGCATCTCGTATGTGTTCCGGCGGCGCTGGCTCGCCTTCACCGGCACCATCGCTGTGCTGGGTGTCTGCACCGGTCTCCATGCCATCTACAATCTCCTGATCTCCGCAGAAGGTTTGTGGTGGGCAGCAGGCTGCCTTTTCCCTTCGGTCTCCATCCTGCTCCTGCTTGCAGCAAGCCGCTTTCTGCCAAGACATCCTGTTTTTATTGAATGATGCTTTTCTGTGTGCCTTTCCGTTTCCGGAAAGGCACTTTTTTGATTTTTCTTTTTTCAGCGTGAAAGTTTTTTCTGTTTTCTGGCTTTATAGAGATAGAAGGTACTGAGAACGCGGTCTTTGAGATCAGAAAGGAGCGGATCGTTCATGCCAGCTGACAGAACCTCCCGCTTGCAGAAGATCCGGCAGCGCACAGCACAAAAGCGGAAGCAGGCGATCCTCGCGCCGGGTCTTCTCGCGGTCGGGCTGATTTTCAGCATCAGCCTGCTGCTTCACGGGGGCCACGCCCCAGCCATTGCGGTCGTACCGGGCGCAAGCGGCTCTCTGTTGCTGCGCAGTGGTGCCGCAGATTACATCGTCGTGGGGGTCATTGCTTTTATGGCAGGAGTCTTTCTGACCGTAGGGTGCATCCGGTTGAGCTGCAAACCGCGGCACCGGAACGGGCGCGACCCCACCGACAAAAACTCCTTCTGAGCGCCGGCATTCTCCCGGCATTCCATCTCCTCTTCCTGACATCCTCACCGCTGCGGGCTTTTTGCGGAGAAAGCCCGCGGACACGGGCAGGATCTCCTCTGAGACCCTTTGCTTTGGTGGTAGCGATATGATGATCCCACGGCAGAAAGGCATCCCTCCGGTCTGTACGCCGGAGCGTTCCTCACAGCCGAACGCCGCTATGTGGCAGCCTCGTGCCACAGTGCTGTTTGCGGCAGCCGTCCAGCGCGTTCCTGCCCGGATCAAACAAAAAGAGCACACTGCAATGCGGAATGCAGCGTGTTCTTTTTGTTTTACAAAGCCTGTGCACTGTGTTAGAATGAGACCAACAAGCAAAAGGCGGTGAGCGTATGCATCCTCTTTCGGAATATCCCCGCCCCCAGATGCGGCGGGACAGCTACCAGAACCTCAACGGTCTGTGGCAGTATGCCATGACCTCCTCTGCGGATCGCCCCACCCAGTGGGACGGCAAGATCCTCGTACCCTATTCGCCGGAAGCCCCTGCTTCCGGGGTGCACCGTACCCTCCAACCCGGGCAGTGGCTGCACTACCACCGCACCTTTGCGCCCCCTGCCGGGGCAGGCGGGCGGGTCCTGCTGCACTTTGACGCGGTGGACTATGTCTGTGCCGTACAGGTCAACGGGCACCATGCCGGCGGGCACCGGGGCGGCTACTGGGGCTTTACGCTGGACATCACCGAGCTGCTCAACGGCACCGACCACAACAGCCTGTGGGTGGCCGTGCAGGATCCCAGTGATACCGGCGTGCAGGCGCGCGGCAAGCAGACCCTGCGACCGGGCGGGATGTTCTACCCCGCACAGAGCGGCATCTGGCAGACGGTCTGGCTGGAACGGGTGCCGGACAACTACATCCAGCACCTGACCGTCACACCGGACTACGATGCCCGCACCGTCACCGTCCGGGCCACAGTCAGCCAGCCCCGCGGGGCGGCAAACCTCTGGGCTTCCGTGCGCGCGGGCGGGGTGTGCATCGCCGAGGACTGGGGCAGCGATGAAGCCGGCCAGACCGGTGAAGTGACCCTGAAGATCTCCGCCGAGCACTTCCACCCGTGGAGCCCGGACAGCCCCTTTTTGTACGACCTGACCGTAGGCGTACAGGGCGGCGATGAAGTGCACAGCTACTTTGCACTGCGCAAATGGAGCTGTGCACCGGACGCAAGCGGCGTGCTGCGCTTTACACTGAACGGCAAGCCGCTGCTGCTCAACGGTCTGCTGGATCAGGGTTACTGGCAGCAGGGACTGTATACCCCGCCCTCGGACGCAGCGGTGGTGCAGGAACTGGAGCAGGTCAAGGCACTGGGCTTCAACCTGCTGCGCAAGCATGCCAAGATCGAGCCGCAGCGGTGGTATTATCACTGTGACCGACTGGGGTTGATCGTCTGGCAGGACATGGTCAACGGCGGCAGTAAGTATCATCTGTGGTTCGTGACCTACCTGACCAATATCCTTCAGCCCCTGATGCGGCGTTTGCCCGATGCAAAGCCGCTCTGGGGGCTTCTGAGCCGCCCGGACGATGCCAGCCGGGAAGAATACTTCCGCGAGCTGAACGCCACGGTAGAGGCTCTGCGCGCCCATCCCTGCATTGGCTGCTGGGTGCCCTTCAACGAGGGCTGGGGTCAGTTCGATGCCAGGGGTGCCGTCCGGGCCATCCGTGCACTGGACTCCACCCGCCTTGTGGACGAAGCGAGCGGCTGGTTCGATCAGGGCGGCGGCGATGTACACTCACTTCACAACTACTTCTACCCGCTGAACGTCCGTCCTCAGCGCCGGGTGGTCGCGCTGAGCGAGTACGGCGGCATCGCCTGTCCGCTGCCCGGGCATGAAGCCCCCGGCAAGACCTATGGCTACGGCACCGCCAAGAGCCGCGCCGAGCTGACCGAGCGTTACCGCAAGCTCCAGATGGAGACGGTGCTGCCCCAGATCCGGCAGGGGCTTTCGGCACTGGTCTACACCCAGCTGACCGATGTGGAGGACGAGGTGAACGGGCTGTTCACCTATGACCGTACCGAGACAAAACCGGATGCACATACCGTCCGTTCGGTGAACTCTGCACTCTACGCGGAGTTTGAACGCGCGGCCGGCAACCCCTAACCGCACAAAACGCAAACGAAAAACGCCCCGAAGCAAAAGCTTCGAGGCGTTTTATGCTGGAGCTGCTATCCAGATTCGAACTGGAGACCTCATCCTTACCAAGGATGCGCTCTACCAACTGAGCTATAGCAGCACGCTCACAGCTCGATTATAATACCACAGATCTTCCTGTTTGGCAAGAGCTTTTTGCAAAAAAATTTTGATTTTTTTGTTTTTTCTCAAAAAGCAGGCAGGTTCGCTGCGTTTCCACCTCATCCCTTGCTCGCTCCGCTCGCAGCCACCTTCCCCTCAAGGGGAAGGCTCTGGCGGTGCGGCAAACGTCATCTCTTTGCAAAAAGCTCGCCCTTCGGGAGAGCCTTCGAGCAAAGCGAGACCGAGCAGGTCAGGATGCAAAACAGAGGTCAGCCGCCTCGCCCTCTCCGTCATTGCAGGCGCAATGCCACCTCTCCCAAAGGGAGAGGCAAGTCTTAAGCCATGACGTCTCCTGTACCGTCAAGAGCATCCCCTGAGGGGAAGGCTTTGGCAGAACCGAAAGCTGTATCGCACCACTTCCTGGCTCTCCCTTTGGGAGAGCTGTCACTGCAAGTGACTGAGAGGGCGAGGACGCAAACCGGAGATACACGGTTCCCCCTCTTCATCTGTTTCCTGTTGCCGCATCCCCCCTCTCCCAGCAAGAGCCAAGGTTAAGCGCATAAAAACAGCCCCGCTGTTTTCCACAGCGGGGCTGTTGCATTGTTGAAAAATCAGATCACTCGATCAGACCGTTGAGCAGGGTCAGGCACTTGCGGCTGTGCAGCTTGCGGATCGCCTTTGCCTCGATCTGGCGCACGCGCTCACGGGTAACGCCAAAGTCACGGCCGACCTCTTCCAGCGTGCGGGGGCGGCCATCATCCAGACCAAAGCGCAGGCGGATG
>CAZUDU010000132.1:0-4399 GCA_964619455.1 uncultured Faecalibacterium sp. | reverse complement strand
CTCAACTGCGACCGCAGCGCTCTGAGCCGGGAGCTGAGCCTGATGCAGAAGGAAGGGCTGCTGGACACCTATAAAAGCAGCTTCAAGCTGCTGGACAAGGATGCATTGAGCCGCATGGTGCAGTGAGCCGCCCCTTCAAATCCAACCACAAGTGAGGGTCTCATTATGTCTAAACCGATCTTATGGATCGTGATCCCCTGTTATAACGAAGAAGAAGTCCTGCCCATCACCGCACCGATGTTCCGCCGGAAGCTGCGCGAGCTGACCGATGCCGGTCTGATCGGCGAGGCGAGCCGGGTGCTCTTTGTCAACGACGGCTCCAAAGACCGTACCTGGGAGCTGATCCAGAGCTTTGCTGCTGAGGACGAGCATTTCATCGGTATTTCGCAAAGCCGCAACCGCGGCCACCAGAACGCTGTGCTCGCCGGCCTGATGGAAGCACTGGAAAGCGGCAGCTGCGACATCACCATTTCCATCGACTGCGATGGTCAGGATGACATCCATGCCATGGATGAAATGGTCCAGAAATACCTGGATGGCGCCGAGGTCGTTTACGGAGTCCGCAGCCGCCGGGATACAGACACCTTCTTCAAGCGCTTCACCGCCGAAGGTTTCTATCACCTTATGAATGCCTTGGGCGCGGATATCGTGTTCAACCACGCCGACTACCGCCTGATCAGCACCCGCGTTCTGGAGAGCTTTGCGGACTACAAAGAGGTCAACATCTTCCTGCGCGGCATGGTGCCGCTGGTGGGCTACCGCAGCGAGACGGTCAGCTACGAACGACACGAACGCCTTGCAGGCGAGAGCCACTACCCGCTGAGCAAAATGCTCGCACTCGCCTTCGACGGCATCACAAGCCTTTCCAACAAGCCCATCCGCATCATCACCGGGGCGGGGCTTCTGGTCAGCCTTGTGAGTTTTCTGGGCGTTTTGTGGGCGATCGTACAGGGACTGATGGGCAGCTCTGTCGCAGGCTGGGCCTCCATCATCTGCATCGTCTGTTTTATGGGCGGCGTACAGCTGGTATGCCTTGGCGTCATTGGCGAATACATCGGCAAGATCTATATGGAAAGCAAGGCACGCCCGCGCTACATCATCAGCGAGCGCACATGGGCACCTTATGAAAGGAAGTATCACGGATGAGCAAACAGAGCTGGCGGGGCAGCACCCTGCTCAACCCCGCGCCGCCGGTGCTGGTCTCCTGCGGCGGGCTGGACAAGCCCAATCTTATCACCATCGGCTGGGCAGGCACCATCTGCACCAAACCAAGCATGGTCTCCATCAGCGTGCGCCCGGAGCGCTACAGCTATGACCTGATCAAGAACAGCGGGCAGTTCGTCATCAACCTGCCTACAGAGGCTCTGGTGCGCTCGGTGGACTGGTGCGGTGTCAGGAGCGGACGCGATGTGGACAAGTTTGCCGCCTGCGGGCTGCATGCCGCCCCCGGTTCGGTGCTGACCGACTGCCCCATCTTGGAAGAAAGCCCGGTCAACATGGAGTGCAAGGTGACCCAGATCATCCCGCTGGGCAGCCACGATCTGTTTTTGGCAGAGGTCGTTGCCTGCGACGTGGACGAGAGCCTTCTGGACGAGACCGGCAAGCTCTGCCTCGACAAGGCAAAGCTCATCGCATACAGCCACGGCGAATATCTCTCGCTGGGCAAAAAGCTGGGCACCTTCGGTTACAGCGTGCGCAAGAAAAAGCCGCGCAGAAAATGATCTTTTGCAGGGAGCACCTCCGGGTGCTTCCTGTTTTTTTGCAGCAAAAAAGCTCCCCTTGCGGGGAGCTTTGGATCCCACCTTGCCGTTCGGTCCGCATCCGCTATGGCCCGGAGCGAAGCGATCAGCTTTTTTCGTCGGCAGGTGATGGGACGAAAAAACGGAGGCGCTTTGATGAAAAATCAAAACGCCTCCGCTGAACTTTACCACGACACATCCCCGCTGTGCCGTGCGCCTTGCAGAGCGCACCACGGCGGGCGAAGGACGGCATCCTACGGCTGTTGCAGCAACCTCTGGCATGGTCATCCCTCTGGGGCCGGATCGGTGGGAGGAGTTCCTTTTTTCAAATCACAGATTCTTTCTGCGGGAAGGCGGCAGGGTTTCCCCGTCCACCCTTTTGCACAGCGTACCGTGCAGCGGCGCAGCGCCCTGCCCAGCCGGGTTTAGGCGCTTTTGCTCAAAGAAGCTCTTATCCGATATTCAATTTTCAAACAGGATCAATCGCAGAACTCATCCACGTCGCTGATCGCCTTGGCATAGCGGCGGGTGAGATGCTGCGTGGAAAAGAGGAACCGTTCGTTCTGGTTGTTGGTCAGCTCCTCAATGTCCGCATACTCCGGCTTGCCCTGCATGGTCTTCCAGGTCTGCTCCACCTGTTCTGCAGTGCAGTTATAGGGCGAGCGCTGGAAGTAACGCATGGGGGTAGCGCTGGGGTAGACCTTTGCGTTGAAGCGCACCATCTCCGCAAACATGACGCAGAGATCCTTATCCTCGATCAACTGTGCGATCATGGCATAGTTATCGCTCATATTTGCATTGGAGTAGTAATAGGTGTCTTTCGCGCCGGTGCGGGTCACAATGTCCCCGCACTGCGGGTCTGCGGGCATCTGCCCCAGCAGCTCTTCCGCATTTTCCACTTCCGCCAGCAGCAGTGCGTGCGGGGTGATCAGTGCGGATGCGGAACGGGAGCGGATATAACCCGCCAGCTCCTGTGCCGGGGTCATCTCCGGCAGCTCCGGCGCGGTGACAGTGGGCTGATCCGCAAAGGGATCGTGCTCTGCCTCCGGCGCATCGGCAAGGAAATCCAGCAGATCTGCCTTGCCCTGTGCCGCGGCCGGCTCCACCGGCTCCGCGCTCAGCTCAGCAGGCTGGGCAGCGGCAGCGCTCTGCTCCGCCTGCATCGCTGCAAGCTCTGCCGTTTCGCGCTCCACGGCCGCGACCACATCCTCACCGGTCTTGGCTGCGCTGCCGTCGAACATGCTTCCGGTCTCCTTCAGGCGGCGAGCCGTCTCGCTTGCAGCATCGATGTCGAACACCTCTGCCTTGGGCTTCTTTTTGGCTGCAAGCTCCGCCTTTTGCAGATCAAGGATGACCTGCTCCGGGTCCGAAGCGTCCACCGTTGTGGTATAACCGGGTTTGCGTCTGCCAAACAGCATGATGAAAGTTCCTCTCGTTTCTCAGTGATTATTCGGTGATCTCCAGAGCTGCGTAGATTCCGCGCTTCTCCAGATCTGCAGCCATGTCATCCAGACCGAACTTCTTCAGAGTCTTGCGGGTGGGCACGCCAGTCTTGACATCCCAGCCGTAGTGCTCGTAGAACATATCCTTTGCCTTCTCCATATCTGCACGGTCCAGCTTGGTGGTGCCCGGCTCGAATGCCTCGAAGTCCGGCTCCTTGTCAAAGACCCAGTCGCAGATCGCGTCGTGCTCCTCACGCAGGTTTGCGGAGTCGCAGTTCTCGCTGAAGCTGATAGCGGTCATAGCACGCAGCATCTGGGTGATCATCTCACCGGTCTCCTGCAGACCAGCCTGGGTGTAGGTCTCGCCGGTCACTGCAGTCATGAAATCTGCCTGCAGATCCAGGTCGCCCTTGTAGTTGCGCTCCTTGGAGGGAGACTGGGTCATGGGCCACATCCAGTTGCACAGGGTCGCAGAGTCGTGGAAGTTCTTGTCGTTGATGCAGTAAGCTGCCAGCTTGACCTTGTTCTCGTTGATGGGAGTGTAGGCCTTTGCCTTGTCGTAGCAGCCCTCGCCGAAGAAGTCTTCCATGGTCTTCTTAGTGACCTCATACGGAGCACCGGAACCGGTCTCGCAGACGATCTCGTGGATCATGCAGTCACGGTTGTAGACGAGGTTGTACAGCATGCCGACCTGCCATGCCTCTGCGGGGCCGTGGTGGTTGGGGTAGCCGTTGTACATCAGGTTGGAGTTGGTAGCGCTGTCGGTACGATCCAGCCAGCTCTTGGGCAGGTTGAACTTCTCCATCATTGCCAGAGTGCCCTTTGCGATGACAGACAGATCGCCCTCACCGTAAGCCAGACGGCGGATCAGCTCGACCTCCCAGCGGGGGTCACCAGCCTTGCACCAATCCCAGGGCAGGCTGTCCCACTCAGCTTCGCTGATGTACTTGGTAGCTTCCTCGCGCGGCATACGCAGGATCCACTGCAGGTCACGGTTCAGGTTGCCGTAGTTGTCCCACAGACCCATATCGTCCACTGCATGAGACCATGCCAGGTTGATGACCATGGTAGCATCGCCTTCGTACTTGAAGTCCTTCACGCCGAACGGATACACGCGGGTGCCGTACAGCACGGGCATGCAGGTGTTGGAGTTGTGGGTGGGCAGATCGTAATCTGCCAGCGGATCGACATCGTACTCAGTGTAGCAGCGGATGGGGC
>CAZUDU010000131.1:0-4411 GCA_964619455.1 uncultured Faecalibacterium sp. | reverse complement strand
GCCGCATTTGGCTGGCTGCCGGTTCTGCTGTGGGTCCTGCTGGGCGGCATCTTCTTTGGTGCCGTGACCGACTTTGGCGCCCTGTATGCTTCGGTCAAGAATGACGGCAAGAGCATGGGTATGCTGATCGAGAAGTACATCGGCAAGACCGGCCGCAAGCTGTTCCTGCTGTTCTGCTGGCTGTTCTGCGGCATCGTCATTGCTGCATTCGCAGACATGGTCGCAGGCACCTTCGACGCTTTTGGCGCAGACGGCGCTCTGGTGGAAGCCGCTCAGTCGAACGGCGCTGCCGGCATGGTCTCCATCATGTTCATGGTGTTCGCGGTTGTCTTTGGTCTGATCCAGAAGAAGTTCAACTTCACCGGCTGGAAAGAGACCGTCATCAGCATCGTCTTCATTGCACTGTCCTTTGTCATTGGCGCAAACTTCCCGCTGATCTTCGGCAAGGAGATGTGGAGCTACATCACCTTCGTTTACATCTTCTTTGCAGCTGTTCTGCCCATGTGGCTGCTCAAGCAGCCCCGTGACCACATGACCACCTTCATGTTCATGGCGATGATCGCCGGTGCTGTGATCGGTCTGCTGGTCGCACACCCCACCATGAACCTGCCGGTCTTTACTGGTTTCAACAACGCTTCCCTGGGTACCATGTTCCCCATCCTGTTCGTTACCGTGGCCTGCGGTGCTGTTTCCGGTTTCCACAGCCTCGTTTCCAGCGGCACTTCCTCCAAGACTGTTGCAAACGAAAAGGATATGCTCAAGGTCGGCTATGGCGCTATGATCCTTGAGAGCATGCTGGCGATCCTTGCTCTGTGCGTTGCCGGTGCAGCCGCTGCCGCCGACGGCACCCCCGCTTCCGGCACTCCGTTCCAGATCTTCAGCCGCGGTGTTGCGGGCTTCTTCCAGATGTTCGGCGTGCCCGCCTACGCTGCTACCGTCTTTATGACCATGTGCGTTTCCGCTCTGGCTCTGACCAGTCTGGATGCAGTCGCCCGTATCGGCCGTATGAGCTTCCAGGAACTGTTTGAAGAGGACGACATGGAGCACGCCGCAGGCTGGCGCAAGCTGCTGTGCAACGTCTACTTCTCCACCTTCGTCACTCTGGCATTTGGCTTCGTCCTGACCAAGATCGGCTATGCAAACATTTGGCCTCTGTTCGGTTCCGCCAACCAGCTGCTGAGCGCTCTGGTGCTCGCAACTCTGTGCGTCTTCCTCAAGGTCACCGGCCGCAGCAACAAGATGCTGTTCCCCCCGCTGTGCATCATGCTCTGTGTCACCTTTACCGCTCTGGTGCAGCGCCTGATCGCAATGGCCAAGGCCATCAGCACCGCTGCTTCTGTGACCATCCCCGCTGGTGAGACCACTTGGGGCGCGGTGTTCATCGCAAACGGCCTGCAGCTCATCCTTGCGGTCCTGCTGATCATCCTGGGTCTGAACATCGTGTTCCACTCCTTCAAGGCTTACGAGAAGGCGGAGCACAACAGCGAAGCAAACGTCTGATTTCTGAGCTTTTACAATAAAAAACCTGTTGAATCAGACAGGCATCCATAAAACAGTTAAGCATCGGCGTGGCAATTTCTACGCCGATGCTTTTTGTTTTACCATTTTCACGGATCTCTTTTTTGAAAACGGGTATAAAACGGACCGCCAGCTTTTCGCAGATAGATGCGACCAGCCGGCGGTCTGTTTTTCAAGATTCAGTTATTGGGTTCAACAAATTTCAAATTGTCTCGCTTTTCCTTAACCGGTTCCCGACTTCCCGGCATTCACAGCCGACGGGAATTTTTGTTGTCAGATCAGGGTGGTTCTCAGCCACTTTTCTTCCCATGCGCGCAGCACATAAAGCTGCATCTCTGTATGGAACCAGTGCTCCCCTTCCTGCAGGATCGTCAGGTGCGCCCCGCTCGCCTGCTTAAAACGCTCCAAAGCAAGACGGCCGGTCAGGGTGTCCTTTGTGCCGTACAGCACCTGCGTGCCGCGGTTTTTCCAGCGCAGCGGATGCTCTCTCACCCAGCACAGATACTGCCACGAGAGAGTCTCGCCAAAGTCGGTCGGGATCACACCTGCCTGCCGAAGCTGCCCCTCGGTCACATTTGCCCCGTGCATCATATTCCCGATCAGTTCTGCCATATCGACGACCGGCGAGACCAGCAGTGCCCGGTCCAGCTTTGCATCCGCAAGCGCCTGCATGGAAAGCCACGCCCCGATGCTGACACCGTACAGCGCAACACATTTCCAGCGCTGGTGCAAATACTCATACGCCAGCCGGATCTCTGGCACCGTCATCCACGGCAGCAGCTTTTCCGGTGCGTCCTTGCGCTCGCCATGCTCCGGCAGGTCGATCGCCACCACCTGCCAGCCGGCTTTCTCTGCTGCGCGGGCAAACGGCAGCGCTTCCTCTTTGCTGCCCATCTTGCCGTGTACATACAAAAATACTTTTTCTGCATCATCTCCCAGCAGCAAAGCTGGGATCTTATCAATTTTCAAAGCTTGGATCTTCATATCTGATCGCTCCTGTTATCGTTTCGCATCCTCCTGCAAGGCAGACGCACACAGTTTTTGACGAACAAACATTCTCTGTCCCCTCCTTCCGCTCATGATGGCTCTATTCTAGCACAGCTTTTGGCAAATAACAAGAAAAAGGAGCCGCAGCACCTCAATGGGTACTGCGGCTCCTTTCAGAAGCAACAGAAGTTTAAATTACTTCACCATGCTTGCAACTTCAGATGCGAAGTCATCAGCACGCTTCTCCAGGCCTTCGCCCTTGACGAAACGGGTGAACTTCACGATCTTGATGTCGCCGCCCAGCTCCTTAGCAACCTTAGCGGTGTACTGAGCAACGGTCAGGTCGCCGTCCTTGACGAACTCCTGATCGACCAGGCAAGCTTCCTTGAAGAACTTCTTGATCTTGCCCTCGATCATCTTCTGCTTGACAGCCTCGGGCTTGTTAGCGTTCTTCGGATCGCCAGCCATCTGGACCAGCATGATCTCCTTTTCCTTCTCGACGACCTCAGCGGGAACGCTGGCCTCGTCAACGTAGCTGGGGTTAGCAGCTGCGACCTGCATAGCAACGTCCTTGCCGTAAGCAGCGAACTCTGCCTTTGCAGCGACCTCATCAGAGGTCTCGAAGCCAACCAGAATGCCGTGGGTGCCGCCGCCGTGGACGTAAGCAGAGCAAACGCCCTCGTAACGGACAAAACGGCGAACCTTGATGTTCTCCTTGATGACCAGGATCAGGTTCTTCAGAGCATCGTCAACAGTGCCCTCGCCCATCTTGCAGTTCATCAGAGCGTCAACATCAGCAGGGTTCTGCTCCATGATGACCTTGGTTGCGTCCTTGACGAAAGCAACGAACTTGTCGTTCTTTGCAACGAAGTCAGTCTCAGCGTTGACCTCGATGACAACACCGACCTTGCACTCGGGGCAGTAGTCAGCGTAGACCATGCCCTCAGCAGCAACGCGGCCAGCCTTCTTAGCAGCAGTAGCCAGACCGCGCTCACGCAGCAGCTCAACAGCCTTCTCGAAGTTGCCGTCAGCCTCGGTCAGAGCCTTCTTGCACTCCATCATGCCGCAGTCAGTCTGCTTACGCAGTTCCATAACGTCCTTTGCAGAAATAGCCATTTTACATTCTCCCTTACACGTTATTTCGGTTGTTTGCGGGGAAATCAAGCGTTGGCTGCGTCCTCAGCGGGAGCTGCCTCCTGGTTGCCCTGCTTGCCTTCCAGAACAGCATCAGCCATAGCACCGGCGATCAGCTTGACAGCGCGGATAGCGTCGTCGTTGCCGGGGATGACGTAGTCGATCTCGTCGGGGTTGCAGTTGGTATCAACGATAGCAACGATGGGGATGTTCAGCTTGCGAGCCTCAGCAACAGCGATGCGCTCCTTGTGAGGATCGACGATGAACATAGCCTTGGGCAGAACCTTCATGTTCTTGACACCGCCCAGGTACTTGTCCAGCTTCTCCATCTCCAGCTCCAGCTTAGCCACTTCCTTCTTGGGCAGCAGCTCGAAGGTGCCGTTTTCCTTCATCTTTGCCAGCTGATCCATACGGTCGATACGCTTACGGATGGTGCGGAAGTTGGTCATCATGCCGCCCAGCCAACGAGCGTTGACGTAGTGCATGCCGCAGCGCAGAGCCTCGTCACGGATGGACTCCTGAGCCTGCTTCTTGGTGCCGACGAACAGAATGTCGCCGCCCTCAGCTGCAACTTCCTTCACGTAGTTGTAAGCCTCGTCCAGCTTCTTCACGGTCTTCTGCAGATCGATGATGTAGATGCCGTTACGCTCGGTGAAGATGTACTTTGCCATCTTGGGGTTCCAGCGACGGGTCTGGTGACCGAAGTGCACACCTGCTTCGAGAAGCTGCTTCATAGAAACGACTGCCATAGTAAAATTACCTCCAAATATTG
>CAZUDU010000130.1:0-4507 GCA_964619455.1 uncultured Faecalibacterium sp. | reverse complement strand
GTATAATATCACCGACATCATCGACCGTGCAAAGGCAGACTACCGCGCGACTCACAAGGTCGGCGTGCAGTCCTGCAAGGTCTATATCAAGCCTGAAGAACAGGCCGCTTATTACGTGATCAATAAGGTCTCCGGTAAGCTCGACCTGTGACCGTTCCGGCGGGCAACGCACACCGCACTGTGCGCACGCCTGCCCCTCCGGCTCCATCAATCTTTATCAGTAAAACACCCCTTTTGTGAAACTCACAAAAGGGGTGTTTTGTTTGTCCGGCTCAGTCCCCCTGCATCCAGAGCATCCTGCGCTTGGCAGGCTCCGGATCCGGGATCTCAAACACATATCGTTCGGTCGCATTGATGACCGTTGTGCTGCCCCTGGTACAGACCCTTGGCAGCTTGGCATCGTAGTTCAGGTGCATGTGTCCGTGCACGAACCACTGCGGCTCGTACACCTGCAGCACCTCCTGAAACGCCTCAAAGCCCCGGTGGGCAAGATCCTCGCCATCGTTCAGCCCAGCCGCCGGGGCATGGGTCAGCAGCAGATCGATGCCGCCCGCCTTGTGCGCCTGCCACCAGAGCTTGCGCACCCGCCGCCGCATCCCGCGCTCGGTGTACTGGTAGGTGTCTCTCTGGTTATACCGCATGCAGCCGCCCAGCCCCATGATGCGCAGCCCTTTCCAGACATACACACTGTCATCCACGCAGATGCAGCCGCCCGGCTCGTGGTTCTCGTATTCCCCGTCGTGGTTGCCGTGGACATACAGGATCGGCGCCGCCGTAAAGTTGGTCAGATATTCCAGATACTTCCGCGGCAGATCCCCGCAGGAAAGGATCAGGTCGATCCCCTCCAGCCGCTCCCGTGTGTTATAGTCCCATAACGCCTTGGACGGAACATCTGCTATCGCAAGAATTTTCACGCTTGATCCGCTCCATTTCTCCCCGTTATTTGTCCGCCTTTACATTGTCCAGACCATTGATCTCCAGCAATGCGCGGCTCTTCACATCCAGCTCTTCGTAGCGCGGCAGTCTGCCCTCCACGCCTTCGGCCAGCCAGTCCATCTCCATCAGCTCCTTGGGCGTGTAGGTCTTTGCCGTTTCGTCACTGCCCTCTCCTGCATCCGGCTCCTTTTTCTGCGGGAAGATATCCAGCTCGCCCTTCGCCAGCGTTGTCCGCAGCAGTTCCAGAAGCTGCTTTGTCCCGGCCGGGATCGCTTCCTTGTAATCGATCGTTTCCGCGCCGCTGCGCAGCCCCCACCAGTAATTGATGGCGCGTCCGCTGGCCGCATCGTCCCATGTGCCATCAAAGATGGAGCGGATGATCCCGATATAGAACGCCTCCCAGCGCCAGACCGGCAGCGCCACCGGCTCCAGCGTACCGTCCGGCAAACGCCGGCACAGCCCGTAGTCCCGGTGGGTGCCGTCCGGCTCGCGGAAATCACGCGAGTAGAACAGCTCCACGTCCTCCCGGTCCGCAAAATCCAGCGGATGCTCCGGATCCGGCAGACAGGACCAGCGCAGCACAGCCTTTGCACCGGGGCGTACCGACTGCAAGCCCTGCGCGAACGCATTGACCGCCGCCGGGACACCGTACACCGGGTTTGCCGCCACATAGCCCACCCGATCCGTCCGGCTCAGGATGCCCGCCAGAACACCCAGCAGATAGGTCGCCTCGTAGGTGCGCGGGTAATAGGTGCGCACCAGCGGGTGCGGCGCGTTGAGCGAGCAGTTCAGAAACCGGGTCTTGGGGTGCTGCGCCGCCACCTTCAGGCAGGCGGTGTGCATCCGCGAGCTCGTGGTGAACACTACGTCCACATGGTTGTGGGCGATGTCCTCCATGATCTGCTCTGCATCCACCTCCGGGTTGATGTTCTCCCGGCAGGACAGATAGAGCTTGTCCGGGAACGCCTGCACCAGCGCCGCGCGGGCTGCATCGTGCGCACGCACCCATGCGCTGTTCTGCGCATTGTGCTCGTGCAAAAAGACCACCTTCAGCTCACTGGGTTTCGGCTTTGCCGCAAAGATATTCAGTTTGGACAGCAGCGGCTCCGAAGGGCTTTTGGTCGGTTCGAGCAAAAGCTCCACTGCGTGCGGCTCGGTCAGCACCTTCACCTCGTCCCAGATGCGCTGCATATTCTGCTTCATCTGCGCCGCCGTGCTCTTGCACGCGTCGGAATACCGGTAGACCGACAGGTACACCAGCATCGCATCGCCCGCCGTCAGTGCCAGCCGGTCGCCGCCCAGCGCCTTGAACTGCTGGCAGAACATCGTGTAGAACGCAGAAAAGTTCAGCCGGTCATCGTCCGTCCAGCTTTCGCTTGCCGCCTTGCACACCAGCGTTTGCAGCTTGACATAACTGCCCAAACGCGAGAAATTCACATAGTTGATCCGGGCCAGCTTGTAGAAATCCAGAAACTCATAATAGAGCTTGTTCTCCGTGCTGTCGCTGCGCGCCGGGATCAGCCGGGTGACCGTTGCCGCGATCTTGACCGCTTCGTAATACTTCAGCACCGAGACCCGCTTGTTTCCTTCCTGTACATAAAAGCGGTTCAGGTATTCGTAGGCGATGATGGGGGTGTGGATGCCTTCTTCCAGATGTGCCTTGCACAGATGCGCCCATTTGTGCGCAAACTCGGTATCCGGCTCCAGCAGCGGCATAAAGTTTGCCGCAAAGGCGGTGTGCCGCCCGGTGGTCTTGGTGCCCACCACGCTCTCCGCCGGGATCTCTACCAGACCCAGCGGCTCCTGCGCAACGATGTTCACATCGGTCAGGATATCGTCCAGCACCGCAAGATAGGGAGACTGCCCCTGCGCTGTGCGTGCACGGTAGGCGCGCTGCCCTGCCCGCAGCGCGTTCTCATAATCTTCCAGCATAGCTGCTCCTTTGTATCGTGTTTTTTTGTTCGGCACCGTGCCTGCCGCGCCGTGCCGTGTACAGGCTCAGTATATCACGAAATCCACTTTTATGGGAGAGTTTCCGCACGAAAAGTGTTGATTTCTCCCGCTGTTTCAGGTAGGATAAAAGCAGCAATACTGATGATTAGGAGTTTCTCATGATGCAGACCGACGCTTTGCCCATTCTGGAAGCCGGGGAGTATCCCGGCGGGATCTGGTACTACGAACCGCACACCTATCAGCCCTACCGCTATGTGCTGGGGCGGGTCGGCAAGCACCCTCTGGTGTGCATCGGCATCAACCCCAGCACCGCGCAGCCCGGCGCATTGGACCCCACCCTGAAAAGCGTCGAGCGGCTTGCCGCCGCCAATGGCTTTGACAGCTGGATCATGTTCAACGTCTACCCTCAGCGCGCCACCGACCCCAATGATATGGACAAGACCCCCGACCGCGCACTCTGCGATGAGAACCTGCGCTGGCTCAAGGCTGTGCTTGCCGAGACCGAGCCGACCATGTGGGCGGCATGGGGCACCCTGATCGAAAAGCGTGATTACCTCCCCGGCCTCATGCGGGAGATGGTCGCGCTCACCCGCGAGCGGGAGATCCCCTGGGTGACTTTTGGCAAGCGCAGCAAAAAGGGGCACCCCCACCATCCGCTGTACCTGCGCAAGGATTCCACCCCGGAGCCCTTTGATGTGGAAAACTATCTGGACACCTGTTTCTGATCCTGACCCGATGAGGAAGTGAGCTGTTTTGACCACAGAGCATTATCATCGCATCCACAGCTGGTTCGGGCGGCACCCTGCCGTAAGGCACTGGGTCGTCCGGCTCGACCGCTGGCTGCCGCTTGTGCCCTTTGTCTGCTACCCGGTGCTGCTGATTTTGATCAACCTCCAGCTCGTGCAGCTGTTCTGCAATGGGGCGATCCCGCTTTCGGACGCACTGGATTTCATGTCCCCCACCGCCCGCGCCATCCTCGTGCCCGGCTTTACCTTTCTGCTGGGCACCCTTGTGCGCGACCGGCTGAACTGTCCGCGCCCGTATGAGCAGCCCGGCTTTGAGCCGCTGGTCCAAAAAGAGACCCATGGGCACTCTCTGCCCTCGCGCCATGCGCTCAGCGCCTTTGTACTGGCAACGGTCTGGCTGTATTTTTACCCGGCAGCAGGCTGCGGGATGCTGCTCGTTGCCGCTGCGATCTGTACTTTGCGCGTATTGACCGGCGTGCATCATGTGCGGGATGTGATCTGCGGCGCACTGTTCGGCATCCTGTTCGGGTATGTCGGGATGTGGCTTTTGTAAAAAAGCGTGTTATCGTCCATTTTGTTTTGTCTGAAATTTTTTAAAAGTTTTTTTCAAATTTTCCTTGACAGAACGGGTCGGTTATGGTATTATTCTTCTCGCAGCGTGCTTCACATAACACGCCGCCGCCATACAG
Source organism: uncultured Faecalibacterium sp. (assembly GCA_964619455.1). Lineage (GTDB taxonomy): Bacteria > Bacillota > Clostridia > Oscillospirales > Ruminococcaceae > Faecalibacterium. The sequence continues at coordinate 183 of CAZUDU010000130.1, read as the reverse complement.
GAACCCAATGGGATAACAACGTGCGCCCGTAGCTCAGGTGGATAGAGCAACTGCCTTCTAAGCAGTGGGCCGGGGGTTCGAGTCCCTTCGGGCGCATTCTATGTGGTGCCCATAGCGTAGTCGGTTAACGCGCCAGATTGTGGATCTGGAGACCGAGGGTTCGAGTCCCTCTGGGCACCCCAC
>CAZUDU010000129.1:0-4551 GCA_964619455.1 uncultured Faecalibacterium sp. | reverse complement strand
ACGCGCCGAAGTCGATGATGTTGCGCTCGGCTTTCACATCCCGGCGGTAGACATCGATGGAGTAGGACAGGGTCTGGAAGGTGTAGAAGCTGATGCCAAGCGGCAGGGTGCTGATGCCCTGAATGGGGGAAAAAGCAGTGCCCAGCAGGGCATTGGCACTTTTCAGCACAAAGTTTGCGTATTTGAAGTAGAACAGCATCCCAAGGCTGCCGGCCAGCGCGATCAGCAGAAAGACCTTGCGCACGGCAGGGGTCTTGTCAAAGCGTTCGATGCAAAGCCCGCAGATATAGTTGATGAGGATGAGCGCCAGCATCACGGGGAAGAAGCGCACCTCGCCCCAGCAGTAGAACACAAGGCTGCACAGGAACAGTACCGTATTCTTGAGCTTGGCGGGGGCAAGGTAGTACAGCGCCAGCGTGATGGGCAGGAAACGGAACAGGAAAATGATGGTGCTGAAAACCAAGGGGAAACCTCCTTTTTTACCGAAAAAAGCCGATGCCGTAAGATGGCACCGGCTTGAAGAACATGGATCTTAGCGGTTCAGCGCGCTGTTGACGGCGGCGGTCAGGTCATCGGCGCACTCGTTGGAGTTCACCACAAGAACGACAACGCTGCCATTGCTCTCGATCAGGGCATTCTGGGCGTTTTCCAGCGCCTGCGCGAAGTCGGCGGGGTAGTTGGATGCCGTATCGATCAGGCTCTGCTGGTAGGCGGCAAGGGCATCCTTGACCGTCTGCTCCTTGCCCTCGGCGGGCTGGATGGCGAGCACGATGCCGGCATCGCCGTTGTCATTGCTCTTGACACCCTTGTAAGCCACGACATCCTCGGCAGCGAGGTAGAAGTCGTATTCCATATTCATGGCAGTCAGCTCAAAGGGGTTGGAGATGGTATTGGCAGCGAGCAGAGTATCGCAGACTGCATCCAGATCGGCGGTGCCGTTCTCCTGCTGGGAAACGACAGCGCTCTCCGAGCTGGCGGGAGCGGGGGTGCTTTCTGCCACAGAAGCAGAGGAAGCGCTGCCGCCGCAGCCGGTCAGAACAACGGCGCCAATGGCGGCAACTGCTGCGAATGCAAAGAGTTTTGCACGGTTTATCATAAAATATTCCTTCTTTGTTCCAAATTTCGTGAGCGTTCCGGTGCGGTGTCCTGCCGCCCGGAAAACTGTTGTTAGTGTACCATATCAGCGTACAAAATGCAACGCAGTGGCAAAGTTTTTAACTGTTTCTTCACTCGTTGGGCAACGCGGCGGTCAGCGCGCGCATCGCGGCGATGGCATCCTCAAAGCACAGCCCGCTTGCATTGAGCAGACGGGCGTTTTCTGCGCCGACATACCGCCAGTGCCACGGCTCGTAGGTGATCCCGGTCACGGCTTCCGACTCCTTGGGGTAGCGCAGGATGAAGCCGAACTCCTCGGCGTGAGCGCACAGCCAGCGGAAGGCCTCGGTGTTCTCAAAGCCTTTGTCCAGCTCGGCGTATTCCGGGCAGTTCAGGTCGGCGGCAAGCCCGCAGTTGTGTTCGGAATAGCCCGGCGGGTTGACGATGGTGGCAGCCTGCTTGCGGGCTTCCTCCTCGCTCAGACCCTTGCCCAGAAAGTAATCGGTCTTGCGCTCGTACAGATCGCTCTGATATGCCACGCTGCGGTAGCCGCTCTGCATCCAGACGGTCACGCCGTCCTGCGCGGCGGCCGCCTGCATCGCCAGAAAAGCATCGGCGGCTTCGGTCTGCAGCTCCTTGTTGATGGCGGTGGCAGAGCCGCAGGTTTTGGTGGTAAAGGTGTAGTCATCCGGCATTTTACTGGTGTGATTCACCAGCACCATGCGGGGGTCGGCGAGCATCGCCTGTGCTTCGGCAGCGGTAAAGGGGCTGCTCTGCTCCGGGGCTTCGGGTGCAGCACTGGCGGAGGGGGAGCCGGTCTGCCGTGCCAGCACAAAGGAGATACCGCCTGCGGCAACGCAGAGCAGTGCGGTGAAGCCGAGCACCCGGCGCAGGGTGTGCCGCCGTTTGCGGCGGCGGTGGGCGGCATGGCGGGGGCGGCGAGAGGGCTGATTCATGCAAAAACCTTCTTTCTATGGAATAACGCGCCGCGGTTTGGGCTATCCTATGCCCGAAAGGAAGTGCGCGGATGAAAATGACTGCACAGGAGTATGCCCGGCGCATCCGGAAGGTGGGGCCGCCCTCGCCCTTGGGGCGGGACTGCCTTTGGGCGTTTTGCGTGGGCGGGAGCATCTGCCTGCTGGGGGAGGTGCTGCGCGGGCGGTATCTTGCAATGGGCGCAGAGCCGGAGCTGGCAGGCACGCTGGTCAGCTGCAGCCTGATCGCGCTTTCAGCCGTGCTGACCACGCTGGGGGTCTACCAGAAGCTGGCGGCGCGTGCCGGGGCGGGGTCGCTCGTGCCCATCACCGGCTTTGCCAATGCGGTGGTCAGCGCAGCGATCGAATTCAAGAGCGAAGGGTACGTGCCGGGCACCGGGGCAAAGATGTTCCTCATCGCAGGGCCGGTCATCGTCTATGGAACGCTGTCGGCGGTTCTTTACGGCGGTATCCTCTGGCTGGTGCAGTGGATGGGTCTTGTTTAAGATACGAACTAACCCGGTTCCAGATTGCTATTATAGCATAAAACGATGCAGTTTTTGCCGGAAGGGAGAAATTTCGTGATGGGCGTCCGACAAGGCGATACCCTGTTGTTTGAAACGCCGCCGGTCATTGCAGCGCAGGCGGCAGTAGGCGGCAAAAAAGAAGGAGAAGGCCCCCTTGCCGCGATGTTCGACGAGCTGTGCGGGGATAACCGCTGCGGGCAGTCCAGCTGGGAAACGGCCGAAAAATATCTGATGCTCCGGGCGGCGCGGCTCTGCCTGAAAAAAGCAAAGCTCCCGCAGGAGGAGGTCTCGCTGGTGCTGGCGGGGGATCTGCAGGCGCAGTGCACCGCATCCGGCTACGCCATGCGGGAGCTGGGCGTACCGTTTGCCGGGGTGTTCGGTGCGTGCAGCACGATGGCGGAATCACTGGCGATGGGGGCGGCGCTGTGCAGTGCCGGGTTCGCGCCGAACCTTCTGGCGGCTGCATCCAGCCATTTCTGCGCCGCCGAGCGGCAGTTCCGCACCCCGCTGAGCTACGGCGCGGTGCGCACCCCGACTGCTCAGTGGACCGCGACCGCTGCGGGCTGCTGCCTGCTGCGCCCGGCGGGGGAGGGCGTGCGCATCCCTGCAGCCGCCTTTGGGCGGGTGCAGGATCTGGGCGTGCGGGATATCAACAACATGGGCGCGGCGATGGCTCCGGCGGCGGCTGCGACCCTGACCCGCTTTTTGCTGGACACCCGGACCCAGCCGCAGGACTATGACTGCATCTATACCGGGGATCTGGGGCAGGTGGGCAGCCGGCTGTTCAAGGAGCTGCTGGCGGCAGAGGGGCTTGTGGTCAAAAACCATCTGGACTGCGGGTGCATCCTGTTTGATGCAAAGCAGCAAACGGTCAGGAGCGGCGCTTCCGGTCCGGGGTGCTGCGCGGCGGTGCTCTGCGGACACATCCTGCCAAGGCTTTTGCGCGGCAGTCAGAAGCGGGTGCTTTTCCTCGCGACCGGGGCGCTGATGAGCCAGACCACCTTTTTGCAGAAAGAGAGCATCCCGGCGGTGGCGCATCTGGTCGAGCTGCGCGCCCCGGAACAGGAGGGCAGGCAATGAATTATCTATGGGCATTCGTGACCGGCGGGGCGATCTGCGTCATCGGTCAGATCCTGATCGACCTGACCGGGCTGACCCCGGCACGCATCCTGACCGGCTATGTGGTAGCGGGGGTGATCCTGTCCGCACTGGGGCTGTATGCGCCCCTTGCAGAGTTCGCGGGCTGCGGGGCGACTGTGCCGCTGCTGGGGTTCGGGCATCTGCTTGCAAAGGGGGTGCGTACTGCCCTTGCCGAAGAGGGTGCGGTGGGCATCCTGACAGGCGGGCTGACCGCTGCCGCAGCGGGTGTGACCACCAGCCTTGTATGCGGGGTGCTCTGCGCGCTGGTGGGCAAAAGCCACGATCAGAACTGAAATGGGCGAACCTGTCCGTCTGGAAAAATCACAGCCAGACGAGCGGGTTCGCTTTGTTTTGCACCGGCAAGGGGGGATACTGTGGAAAACGGAGGTGAGCAAACAGATGAAACATCGATGGACGACCCTGTTGTGGGAGCTGTGGGCGGCGCAGGCGCTGGGGGCAGCGGCAGCCTTTTTCCCGCAGAGCGGGTTTTCTACCTTGCCGGAACTTGTCCTGCCGGCGCTGGCGCTCAGCGCGGCCACGCCGATGGCGTGGGCCGTGTGGGGCGTATACGGAGAAATGCCGCCCGTACCGGAACCGGAGCAGCTGCTGGAAAAGAGCGGCGGCTGTGACCTTGCAGCGTTGCTGGCGGAAGGGTGTGCAATGTCCGGATAAAACAAAAACCTCCGCACCGGAGACCGGTACAGAGGTTTTGTTCGTCATCAAACAGCGATCAAGCGTTCTTGTTAGCACGCTTTGCCATACGGCTGATCTTGCGAGAAGCAGTGTTCTTCTTCAGGACACCCTTAGCGCGAGCC
>CAZUDU010000128.1:0-4608 GCA_964619455.1 uncultured Faecalibacterium sp. | reverse complement strand
GACCGTCTTGCCTTCCAGATCTGCCGTAGACTCATACGCGGTACCATCCTTGACCACAACGACCTGTGCGTTCTTTGCGTAAGCCTTGGTCACGGCGGTGTTCGCCTGGATCTCCTCAGTGATGGTCATACCGTTCCAGATGCAGTCGATGCTCTTGGCATCCAGTTCCACGATCTTGGTGTCCCAGTTGATCTCCACGAATTCCGGTTCCACGCCCAGCTTTGCGCACACTGCGGTGGCAAGTTCGGTATCAAAGCCGGTGAACACGCCATTGTCATCGGTGTAGTTCATCGGCGCGTAGACCGTATAGCCAATGACCATCTTGCCGTTGTTCTTGATGCCGTCCAGATCGGATGCCGCCGCACCGGTGGAAGCCGCAGTGCTCTGTGCGCCGCCGCAAGCCGCCAGCCCAAGTGCCATCACGCCTGCCAGAAGCATTGATACAAACCGTTTCATATTCAGATCCCCCTCTAAATCGTTCCCATCATTTCACCACTTTACCGTGCTAAATCGGTAAACTGTGGTTATAGAATACACCCTTTGTTCCCGTTTGGCAAGCCCAAACCCCAAAGTTTTTGCAAACTGCCCGATGCCAGCCTGTTTCCAAGAAGGTTTCCGGTATTTTTGCACAAAGGACAGCACGCAAAAAGTGCCCTGCTCCCAAAAGAGCCGGGCACTTTGCCGTTTATCATTCCACTTTCATCGCCTTGAGCACTGCCATGTGCATCTCGTCGGTCGAGATGGTGCACAGCGCCAGCAGATCCGCATCGGAACCGTCCGCCGGGATCTTGCCCACCTCGGTCACATTTTTGCCCTTGAGGTAATCGCAGTAGCCTTCGCTGTGCTCATACCATTCCTTGCCGAGTTTGGATGCCTTGCGCATCCCATAGTCATCGCCCTGCTCCAGCTTGGTGCGGAACTCCTCCGGCGCGTTCACCGTTCCGTCTGCACTCACGGTCATAGCAGGCTCGGTCATATCCACCACTGCGCTGGTCACACGGTCATTTTCGTCCATCGTCAGCGCCGCAAGGGTCGTATCCACCTGCGCCATCAGATCCTTATCGTCGATCGCCGCATTGCCGGACGAGGCGTTGCCCGCTTCCATGCCCAAGGTCACGCGATCCCCTTTGGCAGCGCCCAGCGCCTTTGCGTTTTCACAGGCGCGGAGGATCGCATCCTGGTATGGCTCCACCACGATGGTACAACCGGACAACAGGTCTGCGTCCTTCGCCTTGCCGCTCTCGTCCAGCTCCAGCTTTTTGACCTCATCCATCGTTTTGCCAGTCAGGTAGTCCGCAAAGGAATCCGCCTGCTCTGCCCAGCTCTTCCGGATGGACGAAACTTCCGCCAGCGGATAGTCCTGCCCTTTCTGGCGCTTGGTGCGGTAGTCCGAGGGCATCGTCACCGCGCCAGTGCCGTCTGCGGAAACCGAAGTCTCCAGCTCATCCAGCATCACATCCACGAGCTTTCCGTCTGCGTCGAGCAGGACTGCGGCTGCCGTGGTCGTGATCGTCCCGGCACGCCCGGTCGCCTCCGCCTTCGTCACAACGCCAAGCCCGGTGCGCCACGCACCCTGTGAGTTGCCGCTCGCGCCGCCAGAACTGCCCATACTGCCGGAACTGCTCTGGCTGCCGGAGTCCGGCTTTTTCCCGCCGCAGCCGCTGAGCAGCAGCGCTGCCGCAAGGGTGCAGACCAAAACCCGTCGATTTGTATTTTTCATGGTACCATTACGCTCCCTTTCCTTATGCCCGTGCACGGGCTTTGGAGGTAGTGTACCCTGTTTTGGGCGGTTTTATCACAGCAGCGGGCTGACCAGACGCAGAACACTGTCCAGCACAGTTCCAAGCAGCCCGGTGCGGCAGTCGGAACACTGTACCTCCCGGCATTGCGGCAGCGTTTGCAGCACATCCTCCCGCACCGCGCCGACCTGTGTATTGTGATAGATCAGCACGCCGCACTCAAAATGCAGAAATAAACTGCGGTAATCCATGTTGATGCTGCCCACCGTTGCCACACGGTCATCGCTGACATAGCATTTTGCGTGCAGGAAACCGGGCGTATACTCAAAGATGCGTACACCCGCCTTGAGCAGCGGCAGATAATACGAACGGGTCAGCCGGTAGACCAGCTTTTTGTCCGGGATGCCCGGCACGACCAGCCGCACATCCACCCCGCGCTTTGCCGCATTTTTGAGCGCATCCAGCATTTCTTCGCCTACGGCAAGGTAGGGCGTATAAATGTAGACATACCGCTGTGCCTGTGCAAGGATGTTCAGATAGACCGTTTCTGCCAGCGGTTCCTCATCCAGCGGGCTGTCCGCATAGGGCTGTACGATGCCGTTGTTCCGCACGCTGCCGCTGCACGGACGGAAGGCGCTGTAATCTTTCTCGGTGGGGCGGAACGCATTCCAGAAGTTCAGGAACATGACCGTAAAATTCCACACCGCATCCCCTTCGATGCGGATGGCGGCATCCTTCCAGTAGCCGAACCGCTGCTCCGCGTTGATATACTCATCTGCCAGATTGACCCCGCCGGTATAGGCAACGCTGCCATCGATGACCACGATCTTCCGGTGGTCGCGGTGGTTCATCACCAGCGTCAGCAGCGGCACGACCGGGTTGAACGGAATGCAGCGGATGCGTGCCCGCTCCATCCGCACCACAAAATCTGCGGGCAGACCCAGCATGCTGCCAAAATCGTCAAAGATGAGCCGCACATCCACCCCTTGTGCCGCCTTGCGCCGCAGGACCGCTTCGATCCCATCCCACATCTGACCGGTGTGCACGATGAAGAATTCCAGAAAGATCGACTTTTCAGCCCGTTCCAGATCCTCCAGAAGGCGCGGATACATGGCTTCTCCGCAGGCGAAATACTGCGCATCGGTATTCTTCCACGCCGGAAATGGGCCGTATTTTGCTACATAGCGTGCCAGCCCAAGACTGCCGGCATCCAGCCCTTCCAGCTCCTCTGCCGGCTGCAAGAGGTCTCGGTGTGCCTCGTCCACCGGGCGCATCCGTTCCCGCAGGCGCTTGGAGGGGCGCTTGTTGCCAAAGACAAGATACAACGCTCCTCCAAGCAGCGGCAGGATACCGATCAGCACGATCCAGCCGATCTTGTAGGCACTGTTTTCTTCCTTGCGCACGAGATACAGCATGATGAGCAGGCTGAGTGCATTGAGCGCCGCATTGACCCACACCCGCCCGGTCGTGAGCGAGAAAAACGCCCACAGCAGCCATGCGATCTGCGCCAGCACCAACACGACCGTAATGGTGACGCGGTTGATGATGCGGCTGAAAAATTTTACGACCGGAAGCCAGAACATTCTTTCTCCTCCTTTTGTTTCCAGTATACCCCAGTACAATATGTGCTAGTATAGCGCGCATCGTTCCATTTTTCAAGGCAAAACAAATGCCCGACAGGAGCCTTCTCCCATCGGGCATTTTCCAATCTTCCTGCTGTTTTTACGCCAGAACTGCCGCCCCGCCGTCCTCAAAGCCGATCATCAGACCGCCCAGCTCGGCGTAATAGCTGCACAGCGCACCACACTCCTCGATCTGCACCTGTGCGCCGTGGAACACTGCGCCGATCATCTTTTTCAGACGGTCGGCAGCCGCCGGGTTCCCGCAGTGCGCAATGCAGACCCTGCCGTTGGTGTAGCCGTGCTCCTTCAGTTCCAGCACGATACGCTCCAGCGCGCCATGCTCACCGCGGGTCTTGCAGATGACCTCCAGCTCACCGTGGTCACTTGCTCTGCCGATGACCCGGATGCCCAGCATCCGTGCAGCCGCCGCCACCGCGGGCTTGACGCGACCATTGCGTGCCAGATTTGCCAGCGATTCCAGCGAGAAAAGCAGATGGGTGTGCTGATGGTATTGCAGGATCTGCTCACAGATTGCATCGAACGGCACCTCTGCCTGCACCAGCGCACGCAGACGCTCTGCGATCAGGCGCAGCTCCGGACCTGCCGAAAGGCTGTCCAGCACAAAAACTCTTGCACCGGGGTGCTCCTGCTGGTACTCCTCCCCCGCCAGAAGCGCGGCATTGTAGCTGCCAGACAGCGTGCCGGTGATGGTGATGACGAACACCTGATCCGCGCCCTCATACGCTGCCAGCCAGTCGCTGACATTCGGACAGGAGGTCGAAGTCTTACCTTTATAAGTACGCATGGTCTGCGCCATCTCCTGCGCGTTCAGCGCAGTCGTATCCACATATTCCTGTTCATCGGTGATGATCTTCATGGGAACGCTTGCAAAGTCGATCCCCGGCAGCTCATACAGATTGGAAGAAGTATCTGCAACGATCTTGGTCTTCATGGGCAAAATCTCCATTTCAGCGGCAGGATACCGCAAGTTGTGATATCTTTTTATCCATTATACAAGTTTTTCAAAAACCTGTCAACCTATTTTTATTATTACTTCAAAAGTTTTAATTTTCCCGTTGACAGCTGGTAGAAAATGCGTTACACTATTTGCATGAAAACTGAAACGAAACTCCGCATTGCGGCGTGTGCCGCGGGCTTTGCCCTGCCCCGGTATCACGAGATCCCTGACGTTGGGCTGTATCTGGATCAGACCGTGCAGTATGTGAACGGATATTTCCGTACCTTCT
>CAZUDU010000127.1:2007-4615 GCA_964619455.1 uncultured Faecalibacterium sp. | reverse complement strand
GACGAGCGCACCGGTGCAAAGATCGTTCTGAAGGCTCTGGAGGCTCCTCTGCGCCAGATCGCACAGAACGCTGGTCTCGAGGGCAGCGTCATCATTGACAAGATCATCTCTGCCAACAAGCCCAACTACGGCTTCGATGCACAGAACGAGGTCTTTGTTGAGGATATGATCGCCGCTGGCATCGTTGATCCGACCAAGGTCACCCGTTCTGCTCTGGAGAACGCAGCTTCTGTTGCTGAGATGGTCCTGACCACCGAGAGCCTGGTTGCTGACCTGCCGGAACCCCCTGCAGCAGCTCCCGCCGGTGATATGGGCGGCATGGGCGGTATGTACTAAGCTGTATCGCTCTGCACAACACAAACAAAACCAAAGGAGACAAGTTCTTTCGGGAGCTTGTCTCCTTTTTTGTATGGATACCGGGAAAATCGGCCATCCTATCTCAGAGAGGTGAGGCGGATTGTCCGGCAGACGGGTGCTTGTGTTATACGGCGTGCTGCTGTTTTGCTTTGCGGGTGTACTGTGCCGATTGTACTGGACGGCAGGAGACCCGGCATATTCCGTGCGGGCGGAAAGACAGAGCGTTGTCACACTGGAATTACCCGCGCGCCGCGGCAATTTCTATGACTGCGAGGGGCGGCTTCTGACCGGCTTGCAGGAAAAATGGCTGGCGCTTTGCTTCCCCGGTGAGGGAAACTATGCGAAGCTCTACCCCTATACAGATGCAGCTGGGCAGTCACTGCTGTATAAAAGCCGCAACCGTGCTGCGCCCTTTCTGCTGGAAGTGGGAGCCGATCTCTCCACACTTGGGGTGTGGTGCTTCCCGGCGGCGCAGCGATACGCTTCTGTGCCGCTGTGTCAGCACCTGATCGGTTATCTGGATGCCGATGGCAGAGGTGCTGCCGGGCTGGAAAGGGCACTGGATGCGGTCTTGACCGGGACGGGTGCGCAAAGTACTGTACAATGTGCGGTCACGGCACAGGGACAGCTGCGCACAGGGGAGACACCACAACTTTTGCGCGCGGACAGTGGAGCGGTGGGTGTTCAGCTGACCATCTCCCGCCCGATCCAGCGCGCGGCGGAGGCGGTTGCAGCGGAGACGATGACCACCGGCTGCATACTGGTGCTGGATGTCCGCACAGCACAGGTGCGCGCCAGCGTCAGTGTGCCGGGGTACGACCCGCAGGATCTGGCGGCGAGTCTGGATGCGGAGAACGCGCCGTTTGTGGATCGGACGCTGGAAAGCTATGCGGTCGGCTCGGTGTTCAAGCCGCTGCTTGCGGTGGCTGCACTGGAAGCAGGTGTTTCTCTGCGATATGAGTGCCCCGGTGCGTGCGAAGTGGACGGACAGTGGTTCCGCTGTGCAGGCGGCACGGCGCATGGAGAGGTGGACCTTGCTTCTGCGCTGGAAAAAAGCTGTAATGGATATTTTATCCGGCTGGGTCAGCTTCTGGGGGAGCAGACCTTGTTGGAGACTGCGCAGGAGCTGGGCTTTGGCAAAAAGACTTGGCTGGCAGGGGAGCTGGCCGCATCGGCGGGCGGCCTGCCGGGGGCACAGGAGCTGGCACAGAGCGGGCAGCTCGCGAACTTCAGCTTTGGGCAGGGAGCACTTCTGGCAAGCCCGGTGCAGATCGCGGTTATGATGAACGCGATCGCTTCCGGCGGTATCTACCGGGCACCCTCTTTTATAAAAGGAACACTGGACGAGGCCACCGGAGAACTGCTGGAGACCGCTTTGCGCACCCAGCCGAAGCGGGTGTTTTCGGCACAGACAGCCGCTGCATTGCGCCAGATGCTGGTACAGGTGGTAGAACAGGGGACGGGAAGGGATGCCGCCGGGTTGGAAGGCGGTGCGGGCGGCAAGACCGGTACAGCGCAGACCGGGCAGTTCGATGCGCTGGGGTCAGAAAAGAAGAACCTCTGGTTTGCAGGCTTTTACCCGGCCGGCAATCCACGCTATACCATCGTGATCTTGCAGGATGGGATGCAGACGGCGCAGCATTCCAGTGCAGAGATCTTCGCACGGTTGTGCGGGCAGCTCCAACTTGTGGAATAAATGCGCGGATTGTACTTGCTTTTTGGCAAGGGTTATGATACTATATATTTGTATTTTTGCGTGGATTTCCATGGAACTAAAAATAAAAGGAGCGTTTCGATCCATGTCTGTTATTGAAATCGTTGGCGGTGTGATCCTTCTGGTCGCCGCGCTGGTCATCGTGTTCCTCACTCTGATGCAGCATACCCATGGTCAGGGTCTGGCTGGTGCGATCAACGGCAGCACCGGCGGTGCAAACAATGCACGCCTGACTCCGGCTGATCAGATGCTGGCAAAGGTGACCCGCATCGCTGGTATCGTCTTCTTTGTGGTGGCGATCCTGGCTTGCCTGTTCGCAGGTCGTCTGGCGGGCTGATAGCCTGTTCGTACAGCCCCGTGGCAGAACGGGGCTGTTTTTCTGTCTAAAATCAGGGTGGGACAGCACAGACAAAAAAGCTGTCAGATCATGCGGGCGCTGAAGAAAGACCCGCTGTTGGAAGGGGCGCAGCCCGCAGGAGACTGTGCCCGTGGATGTTAAGGAGAGAAAATTATTATGGCAATGCGTGATAAAATTGA
>CAZUDU010000127.1:0-1907 GCA_964619455.1 uncultured Faecalibacterium sp. | reverse complement strand
GTTTACTATGCCGATCAGGTCGTTCCCATGCTGCCCAAGCAGCTCTCCAACGGCATTTGCAGCCTGAACGAAGGCGTGCTGCGCCTTGCTTTCTCCTGCCTGATGCGTCTGGACAAGGACGGCAACCTGACCGACTACCGTTTTGTCAAGTCGGTCATTTGCAGCCGTATCAAGGGTGTGTATTCGGAGATCAATGCACTGCTGGCAGGCACGGGTGACGACGAGCTGAAGGGCAAGTACCATGAGGTGCTGGATCAGCTGCCTGCCATGAAGGAGCTGTACAGCCACCGTGCCCGCCTGCGCCGTGAGCGCGGCTGCATGGACATCGAGAGCGGTGAGGTGAAGCTGATCCTGGACGAGGACGGCCGCTGCATCGACGTCAAGAAGCGCACCTCCGGCGAGAGCGAGTCCATGATCGAGGAGTTCATGCTGCTGGCAAACCAGTGCGCAGCACACTTCGCACGGGTCAAGCAGATCCCCTTTGTCTACCGTGTGCACGAGGAGCCGAATGCAGAGAAGCTGGAGCGTCTGCACGCACTGCTGCAGGCCTGCGGCATCAACGACCACTTCGCCAAGGAAGTGCCCACCCCCAAGGAGCTGAGCGCGATCCTGGAAGGCGTGCGCGGCACCGCATACGAGCAGATCATCAACACCGGCATGCTGCGCTGCATGTCCAAGGCACTGTATGAAGAAAAGCCCAAGGGTCACTATGGTCTGGTGCTGAAGGACTATGCACACTTTACCAGCCCCATCCGCCGTTACCCGGATCTGGCCATCCACCGCATCATGACCGCACAGCTCAAGGGCACTGATAAGGAGACCATGCTGCTGCAGTACGGCGATTTTGCAGAGAAGGCAAGCAAGCAGTCCAGCGAGCGCGAGGTCATTGCGATGCAGATCGAGCGCAAGGCAGAGGATTGCTACAAGGCGGAGTATGCCCGCCGTCATCTGGGCGAGAGCTATGAGGGCCGTATTTCCGGCGTGACCCAGCGCGGTCTGTTCATTGAACTGGAAAATGGCGTGGAGGGCTTTGTGCCCGCATCCAGCCTGACTGCGACCGGCACCATGCTCACCGAGGGTGTGCGCCTGTCTGATCCTGTTTCCGGTAAGAACTGGAATCTGGGTGATACAATGATGGTCACTATCGTGCGTGCGGATGTAAACCTCGGCAAGGTCGATATGGAGGTTGCTCCGGCGGCCCGCAGTTGATCAAAAAACCGCTTAAAAATACAGAACGTCCGTTCTCTGGAAAGGAGAACGGACGTTTTTTTTACAAAAAGAACAACAAAGAATATATCCTTGGATTTTATGCGAAAATGCTAAAAAGTCGTACTGATTTGAAACAAAACTGCACAAATCGTGCTTTTGCGCTTGCCCTTATGGGCGAACTGTGCTATTCTTAAAACAATGAGCGCAGGGGAGAGTCTGCGCAAAAAAACAAAAATATTGAGGAGGTCGTTTTCCTGTGAAACACTTTATCTCCCGTCGTAACTTCCTGAAGGCAACCGGCGTTACCGCTGCTGCCGCAACCATGGCGCTGGGTGCACCCGCCGCTTCCGCCTGCTGGCTGGGCAAAAAGTCCGATGTGACTATTCTGTACACCAACGATGTGCACACCTACATCGATAACGAGTCCCCGGAGATCACCTATGCTGCGATCGCTGCTCTGAAGAAGAGCTACGAAGAGGCTGGCAAGCCCGTTCTGCTGGCAGATGCCGGCGACCATGTTCAGGGTACTGCTTACGGTTCCATGGACGATGGCGCGACCATCATCGAGCTGATGAACGCTGCTGGCTACGATGTTGCAACTCTGGGCAACCACGAGTTCGACTACGGCATGGAGCGTGCAAAGGAGATCATCAAGGACGCAGACTTCCCGTATCTGTCCTGCAACTGGAAGGATCTGC
>CAZUDU010000126.1:0-4619 GCA_964619455.1 uncultured Faecalibacterium sp. | reverse complement strand
CCCGCATATCTTGCTACCCGCCTGAACTACTGGGAGGGTCAGTACGCTTCCACCGGCTTCTCCAATAAGCGTCTGAAGGGCATCCATGTGCTGGATCACTACATCTCCATGACGGAGTACGAGCAGAACCGCGACGCACGTTAAGTGTTCTGATTTGTATGGCACACCCTGTACTGTACACCGCAGTACAGGGTGTTTTTTGTGTTTGAAGCATGAAAAACGTTTATTTTGATAAAGTTTCCCTCAAAATATCCTCAAATCACTTTCCAAAAGTGAGATTTTGCGGTATTCTATAAGTATGTCATAAAATAAGAAAGGCAGCTGCGCCCGCACACAGCTGCCGAAAGAGGGGTGCACAACTCATGGTGCGATATCTGGCAAAGAGAATCGGACGTTCGATCTTGACTCTGTTCATCATCGTAACGGTCGTATTCTGCCTGCTGCGGCTCATGCCGGTAGAAGGCTACTTTGCAAACTACGAAAAAATGACCGAGGCGCAGATCCAGGCGGGTCTGCAGTCGATGGGTCTGCTCGACCCGCTGCCGGTGCAGATCGGCCGTTTCTGGAACGACGCGCTGCATGGCGATCTGGGTGTGAGCCACATCTATAAGATCAACACGCCGGTCGTGGACATTCTGGCGCAGAAGCTGCCCATCTCCATCCAGATGGGTGTTTATGCCATGCTGCTCAGCCTTGTGATCGGTATCCCGATGGGTCTGCTCATGGGGCGGTTCAAGAACCGCTGGCCGGACAAGCTCGGTACCGCCATCATCGTCCTGATCCAGGCCGTGCCTTCTGCGGTGTATTATCTCTACATCCAGATGTACGGCACCAGCGCGCTGGGGGTCGGGCTTTTGTTTGACGCTTCCAACTGGAAGTACTGGGTGCTGCCGGTGTGCTCCATGAGCCTTGGCAACATTGCGTTCTACGGTATGTGGCTGCGCCGCTATATGGTGGACGAAAGCAACAAGGACTACGTCCGCCTTGCCTGCGCCAAGGGCGTGAGCGAGAACAATATTGCGCTGCACCATGTCTTCCGCAACGCGATGGTCCCGCTGGTCCAGTATATCCCGTCCGCTTTCCTGAACACGGTGGTCGGTTCCATTTACATCGAGAGCCTGTACAGCATCCCCGGCATGGGCGGCCTGCTCGTGACCTGCGTGCAGCGCCACGATAATACCATGGTGCAGGGCATCGTTCTGCTGTACGCCTGCGTTGGCATCATCGGCCTGATCCTGGGCGATCTGCTGATGGTGCTTATCGACCCGCGCATCAGCTTTGGTAAGAAAGAAGGTGGCCGGTAATGCTTTTCCGCTTGAAAGACGAAAAATCCAAGGCTCTGGAGAGCCAGCTTGCCCGTGAGCAGTCCGAGCGCCTTGCTGCATGGGAGAACCTGCCGGAGGACGAACTGTTCACCCCGGCCGGCTTCAGTGAAGAACAGGCCGAAGCAACTGCCAGCTCCAATTACAGCTATTGGGGCAGCACCTTCCGCGCCTTTTTCAAAAACCGCTTTGCCGTCGTGCTGCTCGTGGCACTGATCGCCGTGGTGGCGTTCGCGTTCCTGCAGCCGTATCTGCCCGGTCAGGTCGATCCGAACTACTGCGCCATCGACCCTGCCACCGGCATCCCCTACCGCAACATCGCCCCCGGCGAGGACGGTTTCATCTGGGGTTCCAACTCCATCGGTCAGGATCTGTGGGCACGCATCTGGGCGGGCGCACGCACCAGCCTGACCATCGCCTTCTTTGTTGCCATCATTGAAGCAGTGGTGGGCATCACAGTGGGCGTTCTGTGGGGTTATGTGCGCCAGCTCGACTTCTTCTTTACCGAGCTGTACAACATCTGCGACAATATCCCCTCCACCATCATCCTGATCCTGATCTCCTACGTTGCCTCTCCCAGCATCCAGACTCTGATCCTGGGCATGTCCCTGACCGGCTGGATCGCAATGGCACGTTTCATCCGCAACCAGATCCTCATCATCCGCGACCGCGACTACAACGTGGCGTCCCGCTGCCTTGGCACCCCGACGCCGCGCATCGTGCTGCGCAACCTGCTGCCCTACCTCGTCTCGGTCATCATGCTGCGCATGGCGCTGACCATCCCTGCCGCCATCGGCAGCGAGGTGTTCATCACCTACATCGGTCTGGGTCTGTCGGTCGAGATCCCGTCTCTGGGCAACCTCATCAATGACGGACGCAAGGTCATGATGCAGGCGGGTCTGCGCTACCAGCTGCTCTACCCCACCCTGATCCTGAGCTTCGTCACCATTGCGTTCTATCTGATCGGCAACGCCTTCTCGGATGCTGCTGACCCGAAGAACCACCTGCAGTAAGGAGGGGAACATCATGCAACAGAATCAACT
Source organism: uncultured Faecalibacterium sp. (assembly GCA_964619455.1). Classification (GTDB taxonomy): domain Bacteria; phylum Bacillota; class Clostridia; order Oscillospirales; family Ruminococcaceae; genus Faecalibacterium. Next base: position 2,254 of record CAZUDU010000126.1, on the reverse strand, counting down.
CATCCTCTCCGCGCGCAATGTCAACATCAAGTTCAACCTGCGCGGCAAGGTTCTGCACGCCATCCGCGGCATCGACCTTGACCTGTATCACGGCGAGGTGCTTGCCGTGGTCGGCGAGAGCGGCTCCGGCAAGAGCGTATTTACCAAGTCCTTCATGGGTCTGCTGGACGCCAACGGTTCCATCACCGATGGCACCATTGATTATTATGGCGCAGACGATGGCAAACCGGTGCGCCTTTCGGAGCTGAAAAAGGAAAAAGACTGGCTGCGCGTCCGCGGTCACGAGATCGCCATGATCATGCAGGACCCCATGACCAGCCTCAACCCGCTCAAGACCATCGGCGAGCAGATCATGGAAGCGGTCACCCTGCATCAGGGGCTCAAGGGCGCTGCTGCGCGTGAAAAAACACTGGAATACCTGCGCGATGTCGGCATTACCGACCCGGAAAAGCGGTTCAAGCAGTACCCGCACGAGTTCTCTGGCGGTATGCGTCAGCGTGTCGTCATTGCCATTGCGGTCGCCTGCAACCCGCAGATCCTGATCTGCGATGAGCCGACCACCGCGCTGGATGTGACCATTCAGGCACAGATCCTTCAGCTTTTGAAGGAGATGCAGGTCAAGTACAGGCTGACCATCGTGCTCATCACCCACGATCTGGGCGTTGTGGCCAACATCGCAGACCGCGTTGCGGTCATGTACGCCGGCGATATCGTGGAGATCGGCACTGCAGACGAGATCTATTACGATGCCCGCCACCCCTACACCTGGGCGCTGCTGTCCAGCATGCCGCAGGTCGGTGTCAAGGGCGAGGATCTGTTCAACATCATCGGCACGCCGCCCAACCTCTTTGCAGAGATCCGCGGCGATGCCTTTGCGCCCCGCAACCCGCAGGCCCTCAAGATCGATTTCATCAAGCGCCCGCCGTACTTTGATGTTTCGCTGACCCACAAGGCAAAAACCTGGCTGCTGGATCCGCGCGCGCCCAAGATCGAGCCGCCCGCAGCAGTACGTCATCTGAGAGAGGAGGGGCTGTAATGGCAGAAGAAAGAGAAGTTCTGGTCGAACTGAACCATCTGGATATCACCTACGGCTCCGGCCGCAAGGCATACACCGCCGTCAAGGACGCCAATTTCCAGATCTACAAAGGCGAGACCTTTGGTCTGGTGGGCGAGAGCGGCTCCGGCAAGACCACCATCGGCCGTGCCATCATGCGCATCCTGCCCACTTCCGGCGGCGATATCCTGTACAAGGGGCAGAAGATCAACGGCAAGATCTCCCACGCGCTGGACAAGCAGATCATCAAGGAGATCCAGATGATCTTCCAGGATCCGCAGTCCTCCCTGAACGAGCGTGCCAAGGTCAGCTATATCGTGGGCGAAGGTCTGCAGAACGTCCGCCCCGATCTTTCTGCCGCAGAGCGGGAGGAAAAGGTGCGTCAGGCTCTGCTCGATGTGGGTCTGCTGCCGGAATTTGCATCCCGCTTCCCGCACGAATTCTCCGGCGGTCAGCGTCAGCGCATCGGCATTGCCCGTTCCCTGATCGTGGAGCCGGAGTTCATCATTGCGGACGAACCGATCAGTGCTCTGGATATGTCCATCCGCGCACAGGTGCTCAACCTGCTGCGCCGTTTGCAGAAGGAGCGCGGCATCACCTACCTGTTCATCGCGCACGATCTGTCGGTCATGCGGTACATCTCGGACCGCATTGCCGTTATCCACAAGGGCAGCATCGTGGAGCTGGCAGACGCAGAGGAGCTGGTGACCCACGCCATCCACCCGTATACCCGCAGCCTGCTGTCCGCTATCCCGATGCCGGATCCCCGCCGCGAGCGCAACAAGAAGCTGCTGGTCTATGATCCTGCCATGCATGATTACTCCACCGAAGCGCCGCAGTGGCGCGAGCTGCGCCCCAAGCACTGGGTGCTGTGCAGCGAGGCGGAAGCCAAGGCATGGGAGTCTTCTGCTGAATAACCCCATTTTTCAAAGCGTTTCGACCAACTTTTGTTGACAACCCTCACCCATTTTAGTACAATGGGTGAGGATTTTATTTTATCCGTCACACACAAAACCGACGGCTCCCACAGCGCGAAGCTGCCGCTTTTTAAACTGGTGTAGAAAGGTTTTGGTTTTTAAGATGTCTGAAATGACCCAGCAGCCCGTTTATGCCTCTGCTGCAAAGCCCTGGCTGAAATACTATGAACCGTCCTTCATTGAGCAGACCCCGCCGGAGTGCTCGGCATTTGAATTTGTCTGC
>CAZUDU010000125.1:2254-4635 GCA_964619455.1 uncultured Faecalibacterium sp. | reverse complement strand
GCGGGGCATCTGGTAGCCCTGCGGGTAGATCTGGTTGATGGTGGGCACGCCCAGCGTGCGCCCCAGCCCTGCCCCGTGCTGCACCGCAAATCGGATGGCATAGGGCATGCCCAGCATGGCGTTCGCCGCCGGGATATCGCCGCCTTCCAGCGCCGTGCGGATACGGGTAGAGGAGATGGTCTTGCCCTCGAACTGTGCCATCGGCACTACCACGACCTCGACCCCCAGCGGCTCACAGAGCTGCCGCAGCAGCTCCGGCGTACCGGCGGCACGCGCGCCAAAAGTAAAGTTCTCGCCGCAGAACAGCGCCTTTGCGCGGCAATTTTCCACGATGCTGCGTACGAACTGTTCCGGACTGAGCGCCTTGATCTGCTCAAACTCCGGCACAAGGTAGTACGCCACACCAAGGCTCTCCACCAGAGCGTGCTTGTCCTCGGTGGAAAGCAGCCGCTTGCCCTTCATCTTATTTTCCATCGGCAGCTTGAAGGTGAACACCGCAGGCTCGGCACCGTGTGCCTTTGCCCACTGCACCGCGCCATCGATCACCGCCCGGTGACCGAGATGGATGCCGTCAAAGTAGCCCATTGCCACAGCAGTGCCGTTTTCCGGCGTTGCCAGCGGCAGCGGAGCAAACTGTGAAATGATCTGCATGGATATATCGTTTCCTTTTCAGTTTCGTTCCACGAACAGCTTTTCGACCCGGAGAACGCCTTCGACCACGTTCGCCAGACCCAGGAACTGCCCGCTTTCACTGCGCACCCGGTAGCGCCCATCCTTTGCCGGGTAACGGCTGGTGGGGCAGCCGTTGTACAGGTGCTGCTCCACCCGGTGGTTCACCACCAGCAGCGGCAGCGGCTCAAACACGCTTTCCACCGGGAGCATCAGCGCTTCCAGTGCGTCCATCCCCTGCTCCTTTGCCGCAAGGATCTCTTCCAGCGTGTGCGCGTCTGCTTCGGTGTACAGACCCGCCGCGGTGCGGCGCAGCGCACTCATGGTGCCCTTCTGCCCCATTGCAGCAGCAATGTCCTCCAGCAGGGTGCGGATATAGGTGCCCTTGGAGCAGCGCACCGTGAGCACATACTCGTTCTCTGCCGGGCTGCCGCCGTACTGGATGTCATAGATCTCGATGGGGCGCGCCTTGCGCTCCACCGTCACGCCCTCGCGCGCCAGTTTGTACAGCGGCTGACCGTTGATCTTGACGGCAGAGTACATCGGCGGGGTCTGCATCTGCCTGCCGATGAACTGCGGCAGCACTGCCAGCAGCTCCGCCTCGCCTGCCGTGACCGGAGCGGTCCCGATCACCGTGCCGGTGATATCGCCGGTGTCGGTCTGCGCGCCCAGCCGCAGGGTCGCACGGTAGCTCTTGTCGTGGTTGAGCTGCAGATCCACCGCCTTGCTCGCACCGCCGCAGAACACCGGCAGTACACCGGTCGCCATCGGGTCCAGCGTGCCGCTGTGCCCCAGCTTACGGGTACCCAGAACGCCGCGCAGCTTTGCCACTACGTCAAAACTGGTCCAGTCCATCGGCTTATCTACGATCAGGATGCCCTGCATTTACACGCCCTCCTGCTTTTCCTGCGCGTCCAGCTCGGTCTCAACCTCTGCAAGGATCGCACTCTTGGTATTTTCCAGATTGCCCAGCAGCTCACAGCCCGCTGCGCGGCTGTGTCCGCCGCCGCCCAGACGCCGCGCAATGGCGCAGGCGTCCACACCCTTGGCGGTGCGCACGCTGATGCGGTAGCTGCCGCCGGGCTGCTGGCGCAGCGTCAGGCCGACCTTGACCCCTTCAATACTGATGGGCAGGCTGGTCAGCTCTTCCAGATCTGCAGGATCCACCTTGCTCTGCTCGATCTCGTCCCGCGTCAGGTAGATCAGTGCACAGCGCCCATCCAGATAGTACTCCAGATGGTTGCGTGCGATCCGCTCCGCTTCCATGCGGGCGCGGGGTTTAGTATCGAACAGCAGGGTGTTCAGCTCTTCCACCCGGCAGCCCGCCTCAATGAGCTTTGCCGCCACAAGGTGGGTATTCGCGCTGGTCGAAGAGAATTTGAAACAGCCGGTATCGGTCGCAAGACCGGTGTACAGGCAGTTCGCGATGTGCGGGGTCAGGGTGACCCCCATTGCCACGATCACCTCGTACAGCAGCTCTGCTGCGGCCGCCGCATGGCCGTTCAGCAGGGTAAAATCCGCATAACCGCTGTTGCCTGCATGGTGGTCGATACAAAGATCGACATGCCGCGCAAAGTGCGGCACACCGTTGCCCTCACCGAACAATTGCACACTTGCCACATCCACTGCTACCACCAGCTTTGGCTCAAACTCGCCCTTGAACAGCCGGGGATTGGTGAACGCATAGCGGGACGGGATGGCATCGGAGCAGA
>CAZUDU010000125.1:0-2154 GCA_964619455.1 uncultured Faecalibacterium sp. | reverse complement strand
TTGAACAGCCGGGGATTGGTGAACGCATAGCGGGACGGGATGGCATCGGAGCAGAGCACCGCTGCATTTTTTTCCATCGTTTTCAGTGCGTAATACAGCGCACTGCCGCAACCGATGGTATCACCGTCCGGGTTTTTGTGGCACAGAATCAAAATGTTATCCGCAGCGCACAGGCGATCTGCCATCTGCTGCACATTCAGTTGTTCTGTCATCCGTTATTTTTCCATCCTTTCCGCAAGGCAGCGGCTCATTCCTCGGTTTCTTCCGGTTCTTCGCCGTTCACATTCAGGGTGCGCAGCAGCTCGTTGATGTGTGCCGCATAAGCAGCGCCGTCATCCTCAACAAAGATGAAGCGGGGCGCTTTGCGGATGTGCATCTTCTTGCTCACTTCGGTGCGCACATGACCCGCCGAATGGTTCAGTGCGTCGATGGCGGGCTTTGCGCCGTCTTCACGGCCCAGCACGCTGACGTACACCTTTGCCACATCCAGATCGGGGGTCACATCCAGACGGGTGACGGTCAGCAGACCGCCCTCCAGACGCGGGTCCTTCAGCCGACCCATGATGGCGATGATCTCGCGCTTCATATCCTGCGCAAGACGACCCATATTTTTCTGAGACATTTGGTTTCTCCTTAATCTTACGCTCTCACGCCCCGGCTCCCCCTTGGGGGAGCTGTCACCGCAGGTGACTGAGAGGGCGAAGTCGCTCGTCATTTACAGCAGCCTCGCCCTCTTCGTCATTGCTCCGCAATGCCACCTCTCCCAAATGGAGAGGCAAGAACGCTTGTGGAGAGAATCAATCAAACCTTAATCGCGGTACTCTTCCATCTTGAAGGCCTCGTAAACGTCGCCTTCCTTGACGTCCGCAAACTTTGCCAGCGTCACGCCGCACTCGTAGCCTTCGGCCACTTCCTTGACGTCGTCCTTGAAACGGCGCAGGGATGCGATCTCGTCCTCAGCCAGAACGATACCGTCACGCACGACACGCACCTTGCTGTCGCGGGTGATCTTGCCGTTGGTCACACGGCAGCCTGCAACGGTGCCGACATTGCTGATCTTGTAGACCTCACGGACCTGCAGCTCGCCCAGAGCGACCTCACGGTACTTGGGAGCCAGCATACCCTTCATAGCGTCGGTGACATCGTTGATGGCATCATAGATGACGCGGTACATACGCATCTCGACCTTGGTCGCAGCCGCCTCTTCCTTGGCGACATTGTCCGGGCGGACGTTGAAGCCGATGATGATAGCGTTGGATGCGTCTGCAAGGTCAACGTCAGACTTGCTGATCGCGCCGACACCTGCATGGATGACGCGGACACGGACCTCCTCGTTGGAGATCTTCTCGAGGCTCTGCTTGACCGCCTCGGCAGAACCCTGAACGTCTGCCTTGACGATGATCGCCAGTTCCTTCATGTCGTTCTGCGCCATCTGGCTGAACAGGTTATCCAGAGTGACCTTCTGGAAGGCGGAGAACTGCTTCTCCTTGGCGGCAGCAATGCGCTGCTCTGCCAGCTCACGAGCCAGACGCTCGTCCTCGACAGCCTCGAACAGATCGCCTGCTTCCGGCACAGCGGTCAGACCGGTGATCTCAACAGGAGTGGAGGGACCTGCATCCTTCAGCAGGATGCCCTTGTCGCTGCGCATGGTACGCACACGGCCAACAGCGGTGCCCGCGATGATGACATCGCCGGCGTGCAGGGTGCCGTTCTGCACCAGAATGGTCGCGATGGGGCCCTGGCCCTTGTCCAGACGAGCCTCGACGACTGCGCCCTTTGCACGGCGGTTCGGGTTTGCCTTCAGCTCCATGACCTCAGCTTCCAGCGCAACGCGCTCGAGCAGGTCGTTCATGCCCATGCCGGTCAGTGCAGACACAGGGATGCAGGCAACGTCTCCGCCCCAGTCCTCGGGGATCAGACCGTACTTGGTCAGGCCTTCCATGACGCGCTCGGGGTTTGCGGTGGGCTTATCCATCTTGTTGATGGCAACGATGACCTTGACGTTTGCAGCCTTGGCATGGTTGATGGACTCGATGGTCTGGGGCATGATGCCGTCATCGGACGCAACGACCAGGATCGCGATATCGGTCATGTTTGCACCGCGGGCACGCATGGAGGTGAACGCCTCGTGGCCCGGGGTATCGAGGAAGGTGA
>CAZUDU010000124.1:0-4668 GCA_964619455.1 uncultured Faecalibacterium sp. | reverse complement strand
GTCCGTGAGGATGCAGGCTATCCTCCGCTGGTCACCCCCACCAGCCAGATCGTTGGCACTCAGGCAGTGTTCAATGTCATCATGGGCGAGCGCTACAAGATGGTCACCAAGGAGTTCAAGGGTCTGGTTCACGGCGATTACGGCCGTACCCCGGCTCCCATCAGCCCTGAGTTCACCAAGAAGATCCTGGGTGACGATCAGCCCATCACCTGCCGCTTTGCTGACACGCTGGCTCCCGAAATGGACAAGCTGAAGGCAGAAGCCGCCAAGTGGACCACGCAGGAAGAAGACGTGCTGACCTACGCAATGTTCCCGCAGGTCGCGCCCAAGTTCTTCGACAAGCGCAATGCAAAGATGCAGGGCGTGGATGGCGATCATGTTGATTACACCAACCAGTCTCATCCTGTCTAAAGACAATTGATCCAAGGAGACCTCCCGTTTTTCGGGAGGTCTTTTTTGCTGGTACTCTGGTGGAAGCTGCTGTTTCTGCTGAAAAGAGAGGTCTTTTATTGACATTATCGAGAAGAGTCTCTATAATAATAGGAACATCAAATCGTCCTGGATGAAGGATTGGAGGAAATGGTTGTGAGACAGATCACCGAAGAACGCCTTGCGGAAATGAGCGAGTTTGATTTTAACGCATATTTTGGCGTCTCGAAGGAGATTTTTGCCCGGATGCAGCAGTCGCTGGCGGAGACCTACCGGCGCGAGCACAAAAGAAAGCCCCGTTTTACAAAACTGACGATGACCGATAAGCTGATCCTGACGCTGCGCTATCGTCAGGAATACCGCAGCATGCAGAGCTTTGCGCAGGAATACGACGTCTCGCTGGACACGGTTGCAGACAACGTTCACTGGGTCGAGCGGTCGCTGCTGAACGCAGATCTGCTGGACAGCGCAGTGACCTGCGTATATAAAACTCAAGTCTGAAGAAAAACGTCCTGATGTGAAGAACATGTCGGGACGTTTTCTTTCATATCTGCGTTGGTTTGAGCCGATGTGTGGGATTTGACCCAAGAACGCACCTTGAATTTTTCTCTAAAGAATAGTAAAATGATTCTATATGTATCATAACATGGGGTGGTGTACCCCAAAAGGATACCTATACAGAAAAATTCGAGACCAACATGGATCAAAATGAAAAAGGAGAACGTATGATTTTAAGCATGACCGGCTTCGGCAGAGCAACTGCCGTGCGGAACGGCCGTGAGATCACGGTCGAACTGCGTAGTGTGAACTCCCGTTATTTTGAGTACTCTTCCCGTATCCCGCGCAGCTGCAGCTATATGGACAGCCGCCTGAAAAAACAGCTCAACGAGCGCATCTCCCGCGGCAAGGTAGAGCTGAGCATGACGCTCCAGAATGTGGACGCGGTCGATACGGTCGTCACGGTCAACCTGGAACTGGCCCGCAGCTACCAGCAGGCCATGTGCGAACTGTCGGAGCAGCTGGGGGTCAAGAATGATCTTTCTACCGGGCTGCTGACCCGTTTCCCGGATGTGCTGGCAACCCGCCACGCAGACGTGGACGAGGAACAGCTCTGGGAGGATGTTTCCGCAGTGACCGCACAGGCGCTGGATCGTTTTGTTGAGATGCGTGCTGTGGAAGGCGCTAAGATGAAGGCGGATGTGGAAAGCCGTCTGACCCATCTGGAAGAGTGTGTTGGCAAGGTGGAGAGCCTGAGCGCCGGCCGTGTGGAAAACTACACTACTCGCCTGTATGAAAAGCTCAAGACCATTCTGGAAGACCGCGATATCGACGATGCACGTATCCTGACCGAAGCGGCCATTTTTGGCGATAAGACCGCCGTGGACGAAGAGACCGTGCGCCTGCGCAGCCATGTTTCGCAGTACCGCGAGATCCTCGGTCTGGATGAGCCTGTGGGCCGTAAGCTGGACTTTTTGACTCAGGAGCTGAATCGCGAGACCAACACCATCGGTTCCAAGTGTCAGGATCTGGACATCACCCGCATTGTGGTGGATATGAAGGCGGAGATCGAGAAGATCCGCGAGCAGATCCAGAATCTGGAGTGAGTCGGAATAAGCCTTGGAGGGCGTTATGAAGCTGATCAACATCGGTTTTGGCAATATGGTCAGCGCGGGGCGCGTGGTGGCGGTCGTCAGCCCGGATTCCGCACCGGTCAAGCGACTGGTCAAGGAAGCACGGGAACGTGGTATGCTGATCGATGCCTCTTATGGGCGCAGCACCCGCGCTGTACTCATTATGGATTCCGATCATGTGGTGCTCTCTGCGTTGCAGCCGGAAACGGTCGCGAACCGCGCAGCAGGGCAGGAAGGTAAATCGACGATAGAGGAGGAACAGACCCATGGCGAATGAAAAGCATCTGTTTGTTGTTTCCGGTGCGGCAGGTACCGGCAAGGATAGCGTGGTTGGTCATCTGCGTGCAGACCACCCGGAAATCGAAAAGACGGTCTCTGCAACGACTCGCGCTCCCCGTCCCGGTGAGAAGGACGGTGTGGATTACCACTACCGTTCCAGAGAGCAGTTTGAACAGCTGATCCAGAACGATCAGGTGGTGGAATATAACTTCTACAACGGCAATTATTACGGCACCCTGCGGGAGGAGATCGTACATCGTCTGGAAGCTGGCAAGCTGGTGGTGATGGTCATCGATGTCCATGGCGCCGCAAATATCCGCCGGATGTTCCCGGATGCGACCACTATCTTCCTGCTGCCTCCCTCGGAAGAGGAGCTGGAGCGCCGTCTGCGCGGCCGCGGCACCGAGACCGAGGAAAGTATCTGCGAGCGGCTTCAGACCGCACAGCAGGAGCTTGCTGAGCAGGATAAGTTTACCCTCAAGCTGGTGAACGATGATGTGGACTCCTGTGCAGCAAAGCTGTATCAGGTCATCTGCGAGCGTGCAGGCATTGCACAATAACAACTAAGGAGCAAAGCTCATGCCCAAAACGGTAGGTGTTGCCGTCAGCAACGCGACCTTCCATTTTGATAAATTGTATACCTATGCGGTCATGCCGGAGCAGCAGTCGGAGATCCGGCTGGGCAGTATGGTGCTGGTGCCGTTCGGCAAAGGAAGCCGCGCCCGGATGGGTGTGGTGCTAGCCTGCGATGCCGAGCCGGAAAGCTCCAAGCTGAAATTCGTGTTCGATGTGGCGCCTGCATCGGCATGCCTGACCCCGGAGCTGCTGCGGCTGGTGCACTTTTTGAAGGAGCGCACCTTCTGCACTTATTATGAGGCGGTCAAGGCGGTCATCCCGTATGGTGCACAGTACAAGCCTTCCGTTGCGGCAGATGGTGTGACCCCCGTGCTGCAAAAGCAGCTTACACGCCATACGGAAAATGCATATCGTCTGGTCGGGCAGCTTCCGCAAAAGCCGAAGCCGACTGCAAAGCAGCTTGCTGCGGTGGCATATCTGACCGGCGGGGCGCGCACCCAGAATGAACTGGAGGAAAAAGGCATCAGCAAAGCGGTGCTGGATAACCTCTGCGCAAAGGGGATTCTGGAATGCAGCAAGGTAAACAAATCCATTGACCTGTATTCGTCTATTCCGCTCAGGAATGAGCCGATCACCCTGACGGCAGAACAACAGCGCGCATTTGACGGACTGCTGCCAAATCTTGAGGACACGGCACCGCATTCGGCACTGCTTTACGGCGTGACAGGAAGCGGTAAAACGCTGGTCTTTCTCAAGCTGATCGAGCAGTGCCTTGCACTTGGGCGCAAAGCACTGGTTCTGGTTCCGGAGATCAGTCTGACCCCGCAGATGATCCTGCGGCTCAAATCGCAGTTCGGGCGGCGTGTGGCGGTGCAGCATTCGGCACTGAACCACACCGAGCGATTACTGCAATGGCAGATGATCCAGGACGGCGGCGCGGATATCGTGGTCGGTACCCGCAGTGCGATCTTTTCTCCACTGGAGAACATCGGCTTGATCATCATCGATGAGGAGCAGGAGCACACCTATCGCTCGGAATCCGCTCCGCGCTATTCCGCCCACGAGGTGGCGCGTCAGCGTGCAGCGGAGAATGGAGCGCTGCTCCTGCTTGCCAGTGCGACCCCCAGCACCGAGAGCTTTTACACCGCACAGAATGGGCGCACCCAGCTTTTGCGGTTGACTCAGCGCTATGGCGGCAACCCTTTGCCCAAGGTGCAGATCGTGGATATGCGGGCAGAGCTTGCTGCCGGCAATCCGCGGGAGATCAGCCTTGCAATGGAAGATGCCATCCGGCACAATCTGGAGGCGGGAAAGCAGACCATCCTGCTGCTCAACCGCCGGGGTTACCAGACGATGGCGCAGTGCGAGGATTGCCGCGAAGTGCTCAAATGTACAAAGTGCAGCGTCCCGATGGTCTACCACAAATCTGCAAAAAAACTGCTGTGCCATTACTGCGGAAGCCAGACCGAGCCGCCCAAAGTCTGCCCCGCCTGCGGCGGCAAGCTGCAATACAGGGGCTTTGGCACCCAAAAGGCAGAGGAAGAACTGGCAAGCCTTTTCCCTGCGGCAAGGGTGCTGCGGATGGATCAGGATTCCACCGCGGCCAAGGATGCACACGAAAAGCTCCTGGCCAAATTCGCCGCGCATGAGTATGATATCATGATCGGCACCCAGATGGTGGCAAAGGGGCTGGATTTCGAGGATGTGACGCTGGTTGGCGTTCTGGGCATCGACTCGCTGCTGTTTGCACAGG
>CAZUDU010000123.1:0-4698 GCA_964619455.1 uncultured Faecalibacterium sp. | reverse complement strand
CCGAAACGCTGCGCCGCGCCTGCAAGGTGCATCCCATCCATACGGTCGAAATGTCCTATTCGCTGGTTGACCGCAGCATTGAAAAGGAACTGATCGCTGCGGCAAAGGAGCTGGGGGTAAAGGTTCTGGCATTTGGTACAGTGGGGCATGGTCTTTTGACCGACCGGGCACTGGATCAGCCGGCAGCTCCCAATGCGCGTGGGCTGCTCTCGCCGGAAAACCGGGAGAACAATCTGGCAATGCTCCGCGAGGTCAAAAAGATCGCGGAGGAAAAAGGTGTTACGATCTCGCAGCTTGCACTGGCGTGGTCGCTTGCAAAGTACGACCATGTTCAGAGTCTGGTCGGTACCACCAGCCCGGAACACCTCAGAGAATCCATTGACGCACTGGATATCACGCTGACAGAAGAGGATGTCCGCAAGATCGAGGCGGCGATTCCGGAAGAGAAGATCCGGGGGCGCGGGATGCGCAACTTCGTGTTTACTGACGGAAAAATGTCGCTGGCGTAACGGAAGGAGAAATGAAAGATGGAAAAGGTTTGTGAGTTCCTGCAAAAGGCAAAATTGTTCTATGTTGCAACGGTGGAAGGGGATCAGCCGCGTGTGCGCCCCTTTGGCATTGCCCACATCATCGATGGGAAGTTGTGTGTGATGACCGGCAAGTGCAAGCCGGTCTCTCATCAGATCGCAGCGAATCCCAAAGTGGAGGTCTGCGCCTGCATTGGGGGAGACTGGGTGCGCATCGCAGGTGAACTGGTGGAGGATGACCGCATGGAGAGCCGTCAGGCAATGCTGGATGCATACCCTTATATGAAAAAGACCTACGCGGCGGACGATGGAAACATGCAGTTGCTGTACTTTAAGAATGCGGTCGCAACGTTTGATTCCTTTGGCGGAAAGCATGAGGTCGTGACCTTTGGCTGATGTGAGCGCCTTTGGAGAAAAGCAGAACGAAAAAGAACAGAAAAAGGAGAATGCACTGCAATGCACAAAGAAGAATTGAAGTTTTACCCGGCACATCCGTCGGATCGGAAGACGCATCAGATCGAAACGACCCCCATGCCCATCAAGGCGCAAAGCGAGCCGTATGCCGTCAAAGAACTGGCAGATGCTTTCCGTGCCGATCTGGATGCGGCACTTGCAGACTATCAGGATAAACGCTTTGAAGTGACCGGTGTGGCGGTCAAGGTCGGCCCGGACATCCACAACAAGCCATCGATCGAGATTTCGGACTGTGCAGGCGGGCAGTGTCATACGCTGTGCATTTTCCCGACCGATGCGCACTACAGCAAGGTCGCGGTGGGCGATCTTGTCACAGTGCGTGCCAACTATCTTGTGATGAGCAACTGGTTTGGCGTGGTGATGAAATACAGTGAACTGGTCGATGTACAGAAGGGCGAGTGATTCCCATGAGTGAGAAGATCACCCTGAATTACCCCGTCTTTGATGGTACGCGGGTGTGGGGAAACGCGTCTGTCGTCATCGAAAACGGGGTCATCTCGGCAGAGACCGTGCTGGGCAGCGGAACTGTGGATGACCGCTATTTCCTGATGCCCGGTCTGATCGATGCCCATACACACATGGGCACGATGGAGCAAGCCGGAACGATGCTGCGGCACGGCATTACGGCGACCTGCGATGTGAGCGCTTCGGCAGAACTTGTCGCGGCATCGGATCGGCTGACCATCCACTCTTCCGCCGGGATGGCGATGGGCGTAGTACTGGGCGGCCGGGGATATGTGGACAAGGCGATCCAAGGCGGCGCAAAGTATATCAAGGTACTGCTGTTCAATGCACATTCCGTTGGGAAAAAAGCGCTGTGCAGCATTGTGAGCGCCGCGCATGAAAACGGGCTGAAGGTCGCAGTCCACGCCACAGAGATCGCCACGGTGCGTCAGGCAGTGGACGCCGGTGCGGACATCCTGCTTCATGTGCCGCTGAAGGAACAGCTCCCGGCGGAACTGGCGCAGACGATCGCAGACCGACAGATCGCGGTTGCACCGACGCTTGTGATGATGGAGACTTTTGCCCGCAGCGGGCGCAATGGTTACCAGCCATCGGACTACCCGCATGCTGAAGCTGCAGTTCGGCTGCTGCGCGAATGCGGGGCAGAGATCCTGGTGGCAACGGATGCGAACCCTGGCAGCTTTGCGCCGGGTGTTGCCTACGGAAGCTCGCTGCATCGTGAGATGGAGCTGCTGGTCCGGGCGGGGCTGTCTCCGCTGGAGGTGCTGCAAGGAGCGACCCAAAAGAATGCAGCCGCATTTGCGCTGGACAGCATTGGCTCGATCCGTCCGGGGCAAAGGGCAGACTTGATCCTGATCGAGGGCCGCCCGGACCGGAATATCACCGACAGCACGAAAATCGTACAGATCTGGAGCAAGGGCAGACCGCTCATCCAATGAGGTGGAAAATATGAGGATCATTACAGTTGAAGAACATACCATCAGCCCTGCGCTGAATAAAGCTCTGGCGAAATACGGCAGAGGAGGAGCACCCTATCAGGAACTGGCGCACGCCAAGGGCTATCCCTATGATGCAGACCCGGTGCTTTTTGCAGATATGGGCGAAAAGCGGATCGCGGACATGGATGCGGCGGGCATTGATATGCAGGTCGTGTCCTGCCCGGTCCAGCCGCAGCAGCTGCCGCCGGAGATCGCGGTTTCGGCCGTCCGTGAGGCTAATGACGAGCTGGCAGATGTGATCAGCAGGCATCCGGACCGGTTTGCCGGGTTCTGCGCGCTGCCGTGGCCGGATCCTGAGGCGGCAGCCAAGGAGCTGGAACGTGCGGCAAAGCTTGGGTATCGCGGTGTGCTCATTGGCGGACGTGCGATCGCGGAAGGCGGTTTTCTGGATGATCTGCGCTTTACGCCTGTTCTGGAAGCGGCCGAAGCGCTGGATATGCCGATCTATGTCCACCCCGGCGCGCCGATGGATGCGGTGCAGAAGGCTTATTATGCCGGGCTGGATGATCTGGTCAGTGCACGGTTGTCGTTGTTTGGCTGGGGCTGGCATCATGAGGCGGGCATTCAGGTCCTGCGCATGATCCTCTCGGGCGTGTTTGACCGGTTCCCGAAATTGCAGGTGATCTCGGGGCATTGGGGCGAGATGGTGCCGTTCTTCTTGTCGCGGCTGGATCAGGCGCTCCCGCAAAAGGCAACGCATCTTGAACGTACCATCACTGAGACCTACCGGCAGCATGTCTATGTGACCCCCAGCGGCATTTTTGATGAACCGCAGCTGAAATTCTGCGCAGAGGTGCTGGGGGCAGACCGGATCATCCATTCGGTGGATTTCCCGTTTATCGAAAATCAGGGGGCAGGATCGTTCCTTGAAAATGCACCCATCTGCGCAGCGGAGAAGGAGCTGATCGCACATGGCAACGCGGAGCGGCTTTTGAAGCTGTGAGCCTTCCGGCGTATCTTTCGCGGCATCCGGCAGTCTGAGCCCATCCGCAAGGTGTCCTGTGCTGGAGCTGCACGGTGGAAATGCTCTTTACCCAAAAGAAGCGGAACGGGGCTTTTCTTTTGTGCGCGAAGCGTGTATACTGGGGCTGGACGAAAAAACACCCGAAGATGCAAAAGGAGTGTATTTGATATGCAGGCAACCATTCACAACGAGTTTCTGACCCTGACCGTGGACACCCACGGCGCAGAAGCGGTCAGCCTGAAGAACGCACAGGGCGAAGAGCTGCTGTGGCAGGCAGACCCGGCGGTGTGGGCACGCCATGCGCCCATCCTCTTCCCGTGGACGGGCAAGCTGACCGGCGGCACCTTTGCCCACGAGGGCAAGACCTACAAGGGCGGGCAGCACGGCTTTGCGCGCGATCTGGAGCATACCCTGATCAAGGCAGAAGGGGATACCATCGAGCTGGAGCTGCGCTCGGACGAGACCATCAAGGCGGAACGATTCCCCTTTGACTTTGTGCTGGTCAGCACCTACCGGCTGGAGGGCAAGACCCTGCACCACACCCTGACCGTGCGCAACCCCGGCGAGGGAGAGCTGCGTTTTGGCATCGGCTACCACCCGGCGTTCAACGTTCCCTTTGATGCGGCACACACTACCGAGGATTACGAGTTCCGCTTTGACCGCCCGGAAAGCCCGATGATCATCTCCTGCGCACCGAACGGTCTGGTGGCAGGAAAGTGCGGCTACGAGTGGAAGAACACCCAGAGCATCCAGCTCACCGACGAGCTGTTTGCGAATGACAGCTTCTGCATGGCGGGTCTGCGCACCCGGACGCTGGGCATCTACGAGAAGGACACCGGGCGCAGCGTTGTTTGCAACGTGGAAGGCTATCCCTATACATTGATCTGGAGCGCCGCTGCAAAGCCTGTACGCTTTGTCTGCATCGAGCCGTGGCAGTCGCTGCCCGGTGCCGAGACCGATCCGCAGGAGTGGAACGAGCGTGCGGCTGCTGCCTGCCTTGCTCCCGGCGAGGAATACGCCACCACCCTCAGCATGACCTTTGAGCGATAAAGCTCGGAACAATACAAAAGGCTCTCTGCCGAAGCAGAGAGCCTTTCTTTTTTGGATCAAAACCGGAGGAAGTGCTGCTTAGTATGCAACGCCCCAGTAGACCATCTTCTGGGCGGGCTTGCCACAGCAGGGGCAGACATCGCTGAGCTGCTCCTGCTCAAAGGGCATGCAGCGGCTGGACAGACCAGCCTCTTCCTTCATCTTCATCTCGCAGGCGAGA
>CAZUDU010000122.1:0-4800 GCA_964619455.1 uncultured Faecalibacterium sp. | reverse complement strand
TGCGCCGTTACCCGCACCAGAAGCCTGCCGTCGTCCAGCAAAAGCTCCTGCCCGGTGCGGGCGGCGTCCACCAGCGCGGCAGGGCAGGGCACGCCCCCGATGCCGAGCAGCAGCTCATCCCCGGCGGCAAGCTCCAACGGCTGGGCAAGCTGCCCGATACGCAGCTCCGGCCCCTGCAGATCGATCAGCAGCTCCGGAATACCCGCGTCGCGCAGCAGCGCCAGCCAGTCGGCATGGGCGGCAAGCGAGCCGTGAGAGAGGTTCATACGGATGCCGGTCATGCCGGCCTTGACCATTTGTTGCAGGGTCTCCGCCGTTGCACAGGCGGGCCCGATGGTCCCATAGAAATGCAAAATATATCACCTGTCCTTTTCCTGAGGACATTATAACGCTTTTCAGCGAAAATGTAAATGCAGGTGCCCTAACGTACAAAGCGGCGGCTCCCGGAAAAGAGAGCCGCCGCTTTGCATGATAAAGAAGAAAGAAGTGTAAGGAGCGATCAGATGCCCTGCGTTGCAGCGATGCGTCCTGCACGGCGGCCGAAGGTCACGGTGCGTCCGCAGGCTGCGCCAGTGGACAGGTTGGGGTAAGTGCCGGAGAAGTATCCGCCGGAGTCATTGCCAACGACATACAAGCCGGGGATGGGGTCATTGTTGGTATCCACAGCGTTCATGTTCAGATCGATCTGGATGCCGTCCATCGTGCACAGGACATAGCCGGTGTTCTTTGCGCCGTAGAACGGAGCGGTGCGAACAGCGCTCATGCGGTGTGTTTCCTTGCCGAAATCCTCGTCCACGCCCTTGTCGTACAGCTCGTTGTAACGTGCAACGGTAGCTTCCAGCTTATCGGCGGGCAGACCCAGCTTTTCTGCCAGCTCTGCAAGGGTGTCGCACTTGAAGACGTAGCCGTTCTCGACCAGACCGGGCAGCATGCCGGCGTCTACGACCTGATAGGGGATGTTAGGGTCTGCGCCATTGGGGAAGGCGGTCATACGGCTGCAACCGTGGGTCTTGAACTCCTGAACATAGGTTGTCCAATCGGAGTCAAAAATGGTATAATGGCAGTGATCCTTATTGAATTCGTCCGCGTGCAGGATGCCTTCGTAGGTGCCGGATTCGTTGAAGAAACGCTCACCGTTGGAGTTGACCTTCAGCCAAGGCTGGCTGCCCATCCAGAAGAAACCTGCATCGCCGCTTTCGGTCTGTGCACGACCGGGCACAGCGTCCGGCTTCAGCGCGCAGCGGTCGAACATCATCATGCTGTGGGTATCATCGAATTTTGCACCCACCCAGATGCATGCCTTGATGCCGTCGCCGGTGCAGCCGGGGATGGAGCCGTTCATGCCGATCAGAGCCATGTTCTGCGGCTGGAGCGCTTCCATCATGTCGTAGTTCAGCGAGTAGCCGCCGGTGCAGACGATCACGCCCTTGGAGGCGTTGATGCGGATATATTTGCCTGCTTCGTTCTCTGCAATGACGCCTACGACACGACCGTTCTCCTTGACCAGCTCGATCATGGGGGTGTTGTACATGAACTCAACACCCAGACCGGTAGCGTAATCGGTCAGAACGATCTGACCGTCCAGACCTTCCGTCCAGCGGGGGGAGTGACCGGTGGGGAAGTGGGTGTAGCGGTCGTCGGGGTCATCGCCGCCCGCTTCGTGCCACAGTTCAACGCCGCGCTCAGCAAGGCGGTCACCGTACCAGTCGATGGTTTCGGCAGAGTCCTCGCAGAACAGGCGGACCAGACGCTGATCCAGATGACCTGCTGCGATATGAGTCATTTCGGTGATGTACTCGAACTTATCGATCTTGGTGCCCCACGCCTTCTGGTAACGGCTGTTGATGCCGCCCAGGTCGTCACGCACGCCGCCGCTGGTCACTTTGTCGATGACCAGAGTCTTTGCGCCGTTTTCCGCAGCGCTGCATGCGGCAAACAGACCGCCGGTGCCGCCGCCGACCACCAGAACTTCGGTCTCGAAGGTCTCGGTGATCTCGCTGGCAGCGATCGCCGGAGCATGACCCAGCCACTTCGGGGTGCCATCGTCCACGACCTCTTCCGGTTCTTCTTCCGGAGTGGAAAGCCCCATGGCCTGCTCGATGCAGTTTGCGGCGGCCTTCTTAACAGCCTTGGAGGTGATGGTAGCGCCTGCAACGCCGTCGATCTCGGCGCTCTGGGCCGCCATCAGTGCTTCCTGAAAATCCACTGCGGAATCCACTGCGGTCGCAATGGTCTCCTTGGAGGTATCCACCTTTACTTCGGTGATGGCGCTGTCGCTGAAGGTCATGGTGACGGTCACAGCGCCCATGCCGGTCTCGGTGGCAGAGTAGGTGCCGGGGGTGTAGATGCCGGCGTTGCCCGCGGAAGACGAAGCAGAGCTGGCGGGCTTTTCAGAGGTGCAGGCGGTCAATGCACCGGCAGTTACGCCGGACATGGCGGCAGCGGCTGCGACCTTCAAAAAGCCATGGCGAGAAATTTTCTCCATAAGTTCTTCTCCTTTGTTTTTTCTTGTTAAGCATCATTCGTGAAATGCTTAACGTACCTGTTGTTATTATAAGGTCGCGTCAAAGGCACAGGTCAAGTGTGAATATCGTTGAAAAGAATTTGATTTCAAAATGAAGAAAATGATAAACGCAGAAAGGAAGGCGGATCTCAGATGGATGATACTTTGAACAGGGAAGAACCGAAGATCTACTCGATTGGAGAATTTTCAAGAAAAGCCGGTGTTTCGTCTCATTTCCTCAAGTTTTATGAAGAGAAAGGGGTCTTTGACCCGGTCGTGAAGGAAAATGGCTACCGCTACTATGGCATCTGGGACGCCAGCAGTGTTCTGGAATGCCGCTGGATGAAGAATGTCGGCTTTTCGGTGCAGGAGATCGCCCAAAATTTCAAGGAGAATACGCCGCGGGAGCTGATGCAGGCACTGGAGAACCATCAGGAATCGCTGGAGCAACAGATTTTTTTGCAGCAGATGCACCTTCAAGGGCTGAAAAAGTTGAGGGAAGGGCTCAGGTTTTGTGAGCAGGGATCATGGTCGATCCGGGATGTGCCGGAGCAGTGGTTTCTGCCCCACACCATGGATGGACAGTTTCAGGAAGATGAGCGGATCTACGACCAGCTCCCTGAGTGGCTGAAATGGATGCCGATTGCGCTTTCGGCACAGAAGATCTGGGTGAATGAAGACGGAGAACTACACGAAGAGTGGGGGATGGGGGTCGAACGCTCACAGGCAGAGCAGATCGGTCTTGTACAGCAACCGCCGATGCAAACGTTGCACATGGGCAAGGTTCTGGAGTGGCATCACTCTTCTGCATGGATGAGAGGCAAGAGGACGGAAAGTGTCCTCTATGAAATGCTTCAGGAAAAAGCCCGAAAGCTCAATTTGATCCCGGAGCCATTCGTGTTCCGCAAGCTGTTCTGCTACACGGAAAAAGCAGGGGACTGCTGGGAACACTGTGTCTATCAGGTACCGGTGCGTCTGCCGGAGTAAGAAAAAAGAGGTCTGTTCCAAACCGGAACAGACCTCTTTTCAACGGTATCACTCCTGCGGGAAGGATACGGATTTTTTGTACACAGTATGAGCGACCAGAGCGCTGATGACCTCGGTGACCCAGAATGCGTGCCAGACACCGTCTGCGTCAAGGAAGTGGCAGAGCACAATAGCGACCGGCAGAATGACGATGGTGTAGCGGCACAGCGAGATGATCAGCGACTGTACGCCCTTGCCCAGCGCTTCCAGCACACCGGAGGCGGCGATCGACACGGACGAGATGACGAATCCCACGCAGATGATGCGAAGCGCGGTCTGCCCGATGGCGAGGGTCTCCGGGGTGGAGGTGAACAGGGACATCAGAGGGCGGGACAGGAACAGGCAGGCAGCAGTACCCACCACCATGATGCCGGCGGACATGATGAGGGTCAGCTTGTGGAACTTCTTGACGCGGGTGTATTCCTTTGCGCCATAGTTATAGCTGACCAGCGGGCGCATACCCTGCACGATGCCGCTGGCGGGCAGATAGAGGAAGGTCTGGAGTTTGTAGTAGATGCCCAGAACCGTCACGTAGCTCTGAGAGAAGGCCGCGAGCAGGCTGTTGAGGACGGTGACCAGCAGCGAGGGCAGAGCCATATTCAGAATAGCAGGGATGCCGATCGCATAGAGCTTGGCATCCATTGCGGGGTCGAGCTGGAGATGCTTGCGGCGAAGCCGGACCGGCGGCTCCATACGGAGATAGGCGATGAGATAGACCAGAAGGTTGACCAGCTGCCCGATGCCGGTAGCAAGAGCTGCGCCGGCAATGCCCATGGCGGGGATGGGGCCAAACCCGAAGATCATAATGGGGTCAAGGATGATGTTGGCGGCACAGCCAAAGAGAATTGCCACCATGCACAGCTTCATCATGCCAACGGCCTGAAAGATCTTTTCGAAAGCGAGACAGATCATGTGGAAGATACAGCAGGGCATCACGATGGAAGAGTAGGTCACGCCCATCGAAATCAGATTGCTGTCGGAGGTGAACAGGCCCAGAAAAGCGGGCATGATCGCGACACCGATCGCACCGAACAATACGCCGTGCAAAGCAGAGAGTGCCACGCCGTGGGTTGCGGCGGCTTCGGCCTTGTCGCGGTCAGCGGCGCCGAGGTACAACGCGACCATTGCGTTGATGCCAACACCAAAGCCGATGGAGATGGCGGAAACGAAGTTCTGCACAGGGTAGACCAGAGAGAGGGCGGTCATGGCATCCTCACTGATGCGTGCAACGAACAGACTGTCTACGATGTTGTACAGCGAGTTGACCAGCA
>CAZUDU010000121.1:0-4842 GCA_964619455.1 uncultured Faecalibacterium sp. | reverse complement strand
GGCGGCAGTGCGCTCCACAGATCCTCGCACAGCTCTACGCCCAGCACAAAGCTCGGCATCTGGCGGCAGCGGAACAGCAGGGAAGTGCCAAACGGCACCTGCTGCCCGCATACCGGGATCATTTCGACCTCAGTGCTGCCGGGGGTGAACTGGCGCTTCTCGTAAAATTCGCCGTAGTTGGGCAGGTATGTCTTGGGAACGATGCCCAGCAGCTGGCCGCGGCAGAACACGGCGGCGCAGTTGTAGAGCTTGCCGTGCACCATCAGCGGCAGTCCCACCAGAGTGAGCACATCCAGTGTGCGGCTCTCCTCGAGCAGCAGCGCAAGGCCGTCCAGCGCGCCCTGCTGGAGGGTGCGCTGTAAAAACAGATCGCCGCAGGTATAGCCGGTGAGGCAGAACTCCGGGAAAACTGCCAGCTTGACCCCGCGCGCGGCGGCAGCGCGAAGCTCGGCGAGGATCTGCTGGGTGTTATACGCGCAGTCCGCCACCCGCAAAGCGGGGGAGAGTGCGGCTGCTTTCAAAAAACCATCCTTCATCGGAAGATTTCACATCCTGTCTGTTCACATTTCTGCACATAAAGTACAGTGTCCATAGTATACCACAATCTGCCCCAAACGGAAAGTGACAGACATGTAAAAAGAAACTGAACAAACAAAAAACGCTGCCTGCATCGGGTGCAGACAGCGCAGTGATATCAAAAAAAGGAAAACGAGATAGACCGTAAGCCGGGTTCTGTATTAAACGACGATCTGTCTAGGCCTGCCATTGCTGACAGGCTCGTGCCGCCATCGGGACGTGCGAGCAACACTGTGTGTCCCATATAGGCGTTGCTTCCGGTAGGGTTTACAAAGCCGCATGGTCACCCATGCGCTGGTGAGCTCTTACCTCGCCGTTTCATCCTTACCGCATTGCTGCGGCGGTTTGTTTTCTGTTGCACTTTCCCTAAGGTCACCCTCGGCTGCCGTTAGCAGTTACCGTGCTCTGTGAGGCCCGGACTTTCCTCAGAGCGGTCAAAGCCGCCCCGCCGCCGTATGTTCCACTCGTTTTCCGCTCCCAATGATACCATAAAAAAACAAGATTTGCAAGCCTGAGCAAATTCTGATATACTATTTTTAAGAAAAAACTTTCTCAAGGAGGGCTGCACATGCGGTTGATCTTCCCGGTGCCGGAGACGCCCCAGACGCAAAACGGCATCCTGCTGCGCAATTTTCTGCGCCAGTGTGCGGTTTCGACCGAGATGATGCGGGCGGTCAAATTCCGGGGAGAGGGCTTTTTGGCAGACGGGCAGCCGATATTGGCAAATCGGCGGGTGATGCCGGGGCAGCAGATCGCGTTCGAACTTCCGCCGGAAGGGGAGAGCGTGCTGCCCCAGAGAGAGATCCCGGTCCGCATCGCCTACGAGGATGCGTTTGCCGTTGTGCTGGAAAAGCCGCCCCGGCTTGCGGTGCATCCCACCCTGAACTACCCCGGCGGCACCCTCGCCAACGGGTACGCGGCGTGGGCGGAACAGCAGGGCGAAAGCCCGGTCTTCCGCCCGGTGAACCGCATCGATAAGGACACCAGCGGGCTGGTGCTGGCGGCGAAGCACGCCTATGCCGCGCCGCTGCTGGCACAAAACGTGGAAAAGCTCTATTACGCTATCGTGGAAGGAGAACTGCCGCTGGGCGAGGGCGTTATCGATGCGCCCATCGGGCGGCGCGGTGACAGCATCATCGGGCGGTGCGTGACCCCGGACGGCAAGCCGAGCCGCACCGAGTATACCATCTTACAGGTCAAAAACGGGCTGAGCCTTGCTGCCTGCGTACCGGTGACCGGGCGCACCCATCAGATCCGGGTGCACTTTGCTTCCATCGGGCACCCGCTTGCGGGGGATGACCTCTACGGCGGCAGCCGTGAGCGGATCGGGCGGCAGGCGCTGCACTGCGCAAAACAGACCTTTCTGGTACCGCAGAGCACACAGGATGCGGCAGGGCTGCGGGTGGAGATGCCGCTGCACTGGAACCGCGTGACGGTGGAAAGTGAGCTGCCTGCGGACATGAAAGAACTACTTTCGTGAAAAGTGAGTGAAAAAATCATCCAAAAATTGTGCGAAAGCTTGCGCCAAAGCGGGCAAGGTGTATAATGATATAAGAGATAACGCGCCGTGCGGGTGCAGCAGAGCAACGCGCGGCGGCACTGTACCGCAGCAGGACCGCCTGCGGGCGGAAGTGATACAGTGGGAAGGAGAAAACCTTTGATCGAAGAAAAGTCAAAAGAACAACAGGCTGCACCGGCCGCAAAAAAGCAGCGCGGCGGGTTGTGGTCTTTTTGGGCACGGCTCCAGTGTATGGGGCTGCTGCACCGTCATCGTCTGCGCCGGAAAACGCGCGGGCATCTGGAACGGCTTAAACAGAAGCTGCAGAATAACGCCGCCGCGGTGCGTGTGGGAGAATGGCTCTATGCGCTGGGCTTTTCCACCGAGTATGCGTTCGTCCGGGCGTTCCGGGCGGCAAAAAAGGCAGCCCTCAGCACCCTGAAATGGAGCCGGAAGCTGTGCAAAAACATCTTCTCGATGGCGTTCCCCGGTGCAAAGAATATGCTCTGGGAGCTGTTTGCACCGATCATTCTGCTGGTGCGCGGCACCTTTGCGCTGATCCGTCACGCAAACAATACCCGCCGCCAGAAAGGCGTCTGGGCATCCATCAAGGAAAGTGTAAAGTTCCTGATCACCGGTGTTGGCAGCAACATCGGCACCCTGCCCCGTATGGCGATGTACCTGCTGCCTGCGGCGGCATTGTTTGCAATGATCACGGTCTGCCGGTATACACTGGCACAGCCCTATGCGCTGGAAGTGCAGGTGGACGGGCAGCCGGTCGGTTATATCGCAAACGAAGCGGTGTTCAACTCGGCGCTGGAAACGGTGCAGGAGCGTATCAGCTACGCCGGTACCGATAAGACCGAATGGTCGGTGGAGCCGACCTATGCGATCTCCATCTCGCAGGAGCTGATGGACGAGAACGATGTGGCGGACGCGATCCTGAAGAGCGCAAGCGATGAGATCGCTGAGGGCACAGCATTGTATCTGGATGGCGAGCTGACCGCAGTCTGTGCAGACGGCATCGCGATCCAACGTTATCTGAGCAGCCTGATCGAGCCGTATGAGGATCCGGAGGATCCCAACATCTCGGTCGCGTTCAATAAAGAGGTCGTGCTGGAAAACGGCATCTATTTCAAGGAGAGCTTCCAGGATTACGAAGAGGTTGAAGAGATGCTCTCCGGTGTGCAGCAGGCACAGCGGATCTATACGATCGAAGCGGGCGATACCCTGTGGGGCATCGCACAGAAGAACGATCTTACCTTTAAGGAGCTGTGCGCGCTGAACCCGGACTTCAAGGGAGAACCGCTGAACGAAAAGTCCTCCATCAAAGCGGGGGATGAGCTGATCGTCACCAAGCAGGAGTCCATGCTGGAGGTGCGCATCGCCAAGCTCGTGACATGGCAGGAATCCATTCCGTATTCGACGGTGACTGAAAGATCCGGTGAATATCTGCTGGGTACCCGCAAAACGGTGCAGAACGGTGTGAACGGTATCCGCAGCGTGACCGCAGAGCGTGTGTATGACGCCAACGGCATCCAGCTCTCGCAGCAGATCATCAAAACCGAGGTCGTGCAGGAGCCGGTCAACCAGAAGGTCCTGGTCGGCACCAAGAACTCTTACATCACCGGCAACGGGCAGTTCATCTGGCCGGTGCCGAACTACCGCCGCGTCTCCCGCTGGTATGGCGGCAGCCACCGCGGCGTGGATATCACCGGTCCGCTCAACACCCCGATCTATGCATCGGCGGCAGGTACGGTGACCAAGGCGGGCTATGACCGTGCAGGTGCGGGCAGCAACTACGGCTACTCTATCATCCTGAACCACGGCAACGGCTACACCACCATCTATGCACACTGCTCGTCGCTGGTGGTCTCGGCAGGTCAGTACGTCAAGCAGGGGCAGCTCGTGGGCTACATGGGCAGCACGGGACGTTCCACTGGTGTCCACCTGCATTTCGAGATCCGCAAAAATGGCTCGTATATCCCGCCGCAGAGCGTGTTTAACCAGAGCCTGTACCGAACGAAATGATGTCCTAATTAAAAATTAATATAAAGGAGAGTAACGATTATGTCTACCCCTCACATCAGTGCTGAAAAAGGCGATTTTGCAAAAACCGTTCTGATGCCCGGCGATCCCCTGCGCGCAAAGTTCATTGCGGATACCTTCCTGGAGGATGTCCGTGAGGTGACCGGCGTGCGCGGCATGCTGGGCTACACCGGTACCTATCAGGGCCGCCCCATCAGCGTGATGGGCAGCGGCATGGGCATGCCCTCCATCGGCATCTATTCCTATGAGCTGTTCAAGTTCTATGATGTGGAGAACATCATCCGCATCGGCTCTGCCGGCAGTTATACCGACCAGGCAAAGCTGTTCGATGTCGTGCTGGCGACCGGCGCAGTGAGCGAGTCCAACTACGCCCGCGTGCAGAGCGGCTACGACAAGGATACCACCTACCCCAGCGAGAGCCTGAACGAAAAGCTGCGTGCTTCTGCTGCAAAGCAGGGCATCAAGCTCATCGAGGGCAACATCCACTCTTCGGACGTGTTCTACCGCCAGCCCTCGGACGAGAAGCCGACCTACTGGGAGAAGCTGCGCGATGAGAACGGCTGTGTCTGCGTGGAGATGGAGAGCTATGCACTGTTTGCAAACGCAAAGGTGCTGGGCAAGAATGCTGCCTGCGTGCTGACCATTTCCGACAGCTTTGTTTCGCCGGAGATCACCACCGCAGAGCAGCGCCAGAAGAGCTTCACCGAGATGATGAAGGT
>CAZUDU010000120.1:0-4927 GCA_964619455.1 uncultured Faecalibacterium sp. | reverse complement strand
GCGTGCAGGTAGCCCTGCGGTCCCTCCCCGATGAAATGCCCCTGACACCCAAAGGAAACGATATCCGTCTGACGGAACGGCTCCCGCTCGTCCGGTTCACGGAGCATGACCTCCACAGCAGGCACGCCGCACAGCCGCAGCGCGTCCAGGATCGCCACGCTGGTAAACGCATAGCCGCCCGGGTTGAGCACGATGCCGTCCACCCGCCCGGCTGCCGCCTGGATCTCATCGATCAGGTCGCCTTCGTGGTTGGTCTGGCAGACATCTGTTTCAATGCCCAGATGGTCGCAGCTGGACTGGACAAAGTCCATCATGTTGTTGTAGTCCAGCTCACCGGGAACCCCCGGCTCAGACCA
Organism: uncultured Faecalibacterium sp.; assembly: GCA_964619455.1. GTDB lineage: Bacteria > Bacillota > Clostridia > Oscillospirales > Ruminococcaceae > Faecalibacterium. The sequence continues at coordinate 4,571 of CAZUDU010000120.1, read as the reverse complement.
GCGGGCAAGGTTCAGATTCGGTCCGTTCAGGATCAAAAATTTCATTCAATGCCTCCTTCACTGCGCACAGTGCTTCGTTCGGCGTCCCGTTGTTCGGGATGACCGCGTCTGCCGCAGCCAGATAGAGCGGGCGGCGCTGCGCTTCCATCTCACGCAATGCTTCCGCACTGGTGGAAAGCGGTCGCCCGCCGCCTACCGCAAGCACCTGCAGCGGGCGGTCGAGGAAGAGCAGCACACCATTCTGGCGCAGTGCGCGGACATTCTCTGCCCGCTTGACGATGCCGCCGCCGCAGGAGATCACAAGCCCGCTCTCCTTGCCAAAGCGCTGTGCTGCCGCAGTCTCCTTTGCGCGGAAGCCGCCCTCGCCCTCTGCTGCAAAGATATCCGGGATGCTGCGCCCGTCCGCCTTAACGATCTCCTCATCCAGATCCACAAAGGGTCTGCCGAGCTGCTTTGCCAGCAGCCGTCCGATCGTGCTCTTGCCGCAGGAGGGCATCCCGATCAGGGAGATGTTCTGCGTTTTGCGGCGGATAGTGCCCGTGACACGGCGGATATCTCCGGGGACGTCCTCAAACTCCTGCCCAAGGAAATATTCAGCGGCATACACCGCCTGTGCCACCAGCATCTCCAGCCCGCTGACCGCGATGGGCACCCCGGCTTCCTCTGCACGGAGCACAAGCTCGGTGCGTTCGGGGTTGTACACTACATCCACGACCGCTTCCAGCCCCGGCATCACCGCAACATCCAGCGGGCAGACCCCGACATTCGGGTACATCCCGGCGGGGGTGGTGTTTATGACGATCTGCGCCCCGCTGACTGCCGCCTGCTCGTAGCTCAGCTCGCCCTCTTTGGGGCTGCGGCTGACCGTCAGAACCTTGTCAGCGCCTTTATCCAGCGCCACCGCGCGGGTGGTGTTGTGGGTGCCGCCGGTGCCAAGGATCAGCACCGTTTTGCCGGCAAAGTCCACCCCGTGGGCATCGCACAGATGCGCAAAACCGAGATAATCGGTGTTGTAGCCGTAGAGCAGACCGTTTTTATGGATGACCGTATTCACCGCGCCGATCGCCTTGGCGCGGGGGTCGATATAGGAGCAATATTCCATCACCAGTTTTTTGTAGGGGATGGTCACATTGATCGCTTTGAACTGCCGCTTTTGCAAAAAGGCGCGCGCCTGTGCTTCGGTGGGCAGCGGGCACAGATCATAACGGTAGCCGCAAAGCTGCTCGTGGATCAGCTTGGAATAGCTGTGCCCCAGCTTTGCGCCGATGAGTCCGTATTCCATATCACACTTCCTCCCTGCGGAACGCGGTGGGCTGGGTCATCCAGCGTTCACCGTAGCGCGCCGTCAGCAGATCTGCCACTGCCAGCGCCGCCGCGCAGCTCTGCACGATGGCGGCACGGGGCACGATGCAGGGGTCATGCCGCCCCTGAATGGACAAATCCGCGTCCTCTTTTGCAAGGTAGTCCACCGTTTGCTGCTGCTTGTAGATGCTGGGGGTCGGCTTGACCGCCGTGCGGAAGACCACCGGCATCCCGTTGGCGATGCCGCCGTTGATACCCGCATTGTGGTTGGTGGCGGTCACGATCCGCCCGTCTGCGCTCATGCGGAAGGCATCGTTCGCTTCGCTGCCCAGCAGCCCTGCAAAGCCGAAGCCCATGCCAAACTCGATGCCCTTGACCGCCGGGATGGAAAAGGCGAGGTGCGCCAGGACGCTCTCCACGCTGTCAAAGTACGGCTCCCCGATGCCTGCAGGCAGACCAAGGATGGCCGTTTCCAGAATACCGCCCACGCTGTCGCCCTCGGCACCGGCGGCGCGGATGGCATCCTTCATCGGCTGCTCCACTTCTGCATCCAGCACCGCAAAGCCTTCCTCTTTGCTGTTCAGCGCCGCGACCTGTGCCGAAAGCACCGCCGGGTCATTTGCGGCAAAGGGGATATCTGCCACCCCCGCACACTGAGAGATGTGGGTCGTAATATCGATGCCCGCCCGCCGCAGCGCATCCAGCACCAGCGCGCCGCCTGCGACCAGCGCCGCAGTCACTCTGCCGGAAAAATGTCCGCCGCCCCGCGCATCCTGAAAGCCGTGGTACTTGGCGTAGGCGGTGTAATCCGCATGCCCCGGGCGCAGCAGATCCGCGGTCTTTGCGTAGTCCCCGCTGCGGGTGTTCTGGTTTTCGATCATCAGAGCGATGGCGGTGCCGGTGGTGTGCCCATTGACCACACCGGACAGAAACCGGACCTCGTCCGCTTCGACCCGCGCGGTGGAAAGCCCGTCGCCCCGCGCGCGGCGTTTGTCCATGCACTGGCGGATAAACGCTTCGTTCACCGGAACACCTGCCGCCATGCCGTCCAGCACCGCACCGATGGCGGCACCGTGGCTCTCGCCAAAGATCGTCAGCGAAAGATCGCTGCCAAATGTGTTCTTCATAGTTTATTCCTCGATGCCCAGCAGCGGACGCAGCCCTTCGGTGGGGATGGTCTCAGCCCGCCAGCAGCCCAGACCCGGCACCTTGATGACCGTGATCTGCCCGCCCTGTGCCTTTTTGTCGTGCAGCATCTCTGCCAGCACCTTTTCCTTGTCGTAGGTCACGCGGGTGGGCAGACCCAAACGGCGGTAGACCGCGCGCACCCGCTTTTGCAGCGCCTTGGACTCGATCATGGGCAGCATGCCCAGCGCCACACATTCGCCGTGGAACAGTCCGGTGGTGCGGCGGCCTTTTACGCCCTTGACCGCTTCGATGCCATGCCCGATGGTATGCCCGAAGTTGAGCGCCTTGCGCATGCCCTGCTCGGTCTCGTCCTGCTCTACGATGTTCTTCTTGAACCGCAGGCTGCGGCAGATGATCTCCCCGATCTGCTCGTCCACATCGCCCTTTTCAAAGATGGCAAACAGCTCCGGGTCTGCCAGCAGACCCGCCTTGACCGCCTCTGCCAGACCATTGATGTAGTGGCGGCGGGGGAGGGAGGCAAGGGTGTCCGGGTCCACGACCACGAGCTTGGGCTGCCAGAACGCGCCCACGATGTTCTTGGTGTCGCCCAGATCCACCGCCGTCTTGCCGCCGATCGAGGAATCGATCATGGAAAGGGTGGTGGTGGGGCAGTTGATGAAGTCGATGCCGCGCATATAGATGGCGGCCGCAAACCCTGCAAGATCCCCCACTACGCCGCCGCCGACGGCAATGACCAGATCTCCGCGCCCCATGCCGAACTCCAGCATCTGGCGCAGCACCGTTTCCAGGGTCTTCAGGCTCTTGCTCGCTTCGCCCTGCGGCACCGTGATGATGCGTGCGTCCTTGCACTGATCCGCTACGATCTGCGCATACTGTTCGGGCACGCCGCTGTCGGTGACCACCGCCACCCGGCGATCCAGACGGGCAAACTGGTAGAGGTTGTGCAGCGATCCGCTTTTGAGGATGATATCATAGCTGCGTTCCCCAAGGCTCATGGTCAGTTTGGTTCCAATAAATCCACTCATTTGCTGTACACTCCTAACAAACGCACCGTGCGGCAGGTGCGGTCAAGCTCTCGCAGAAGCGAGGCGGTCTCTGCACCGGCGGGGTCACCCACCAGCTCCACATAAAAATAATATTCAAACGAAACATGCGGCATGGGGCGGCTCTTGATGGACTCCATGTTGAAGCCGCTCGCGCCGATGATCTGGATGACCTCTGCCAGTTTGCCGGGCTTGTTGTCCACCGTGAACAACAGCGAGAAGCGGTTGCCTGCGGTGGGCTTTTCCCGGCTGATCACGATAAAACGGGTGGTGTTGTCGCCGTCGGTGTTGATCTGCGGCACAAGGATCTCCAGCCCGTAGAGCGCCGCCGTCTCGCTGCTGGCAATGGCAGCCTTGGACGGATCCCCGCTTTCTGCCACGAACTTTGCCGCCATCGCGGTGTTCGGCATCGGGGTCGCAGGCAGGCGGAACTGCTTCAAGAAGGTCTCGCTCTGCGCGATCGCCTGCTGGTGGCTGTAAACGCTCTTTACCTCGGCAAGCTGGGTGCCGGGCAGCACCAGCAGGTTCTGCGAGATGGGCAGATCGTACACATCCACCACCCAAAGATCCGGGTGGTTATAGCACAGATCCAGCACCGCCGACACATCCCCTGCGTGGCTGTTCTCAAACGGCAGGACACCGTGCACGGCATCTCCGCGCTCCACGGCATCGAACACTTCGTCCCAGGTCGGGCAGCTCACCGCCTCGGCGTGGGGGAACAGCGCTTTGAGCGCAATGTGGGCAAATGCCCCCTCCACGCCCTGATAAACAACGCGGTTCTGCCCCAGCACTGCCGCCTCGTACTGCTTTGCCACATCCATCATGTGCTGGACATGATCCCTGTAATAGGGGCGCAGCACAGGGTTCTGGATGCGCGCCGCAGACTTATCCAGCACGAGTGCTTCCCGCGCGGCATCGTAGATCGGCAGCCCATGCTCCCGTTTATATTCTGCGACCGAAAGCACCGCTGCCATCCGCCGTTCAAACAGCGCGGCAAGCTGTGCATCCACCGTATCGATCTCTGCGCGGGCCTGTTCCAGCGCGTCCATAAGATCACATCCTTTGCAAAAGGTCTTG
>CAZUDU010000119.1:0-4960 GCA_964619455.1 uncultured Faecalibacterium sp. | reverse complement strand
CCTCAATCCGCAGCGGAGTTTGTTGTAGGAGTTTCACCGCCGGATGTGCGTCAATTACCCCCGCATGGAAACGTGCGGGGTTTTCTTGTATTAAAAAAGCCCCGCCAAACGGCAGGGCTGAGGTCAGACGGTCGTTCCGTCCGGGAAAACAAATTCGGCTCTCCATGTGCAACCGAGAACGGATGCAATCTGCTCCATTTCCTCATTAGTGAGTGTTCCACGTTTAACCTTTTGATTGAGATTAGATGCGGTTTGTCCAATTCTTCGAGCAAGTTCCGCTTGTGAAATGCCGGAATAGGATAATGCCATTTTTATTTTCTGTTCCGTTGTCATGCTCTCACCTCCTATCTTGAATTATACAGCAAACGCTAAATATTTTCAAGTCAAGCATAAAATAATTTAGAAAACAATTTATTTTATGCTTGACAATGTTAAGCAAATGCTGTATAATATAGACATGGACAAGAGAGGCGGAAAGGAGCCGCCGATGAAATTCAAGGATTTCCAGAAGCTGAACCGTGAACAGCAGCGTGAGAAGTTCGAGCAATACAAAAAAGAGTGGCTAGCTACTCACAATAGCTAACCACTCAGCAAAAGAAACCACTCAACGATAACGAAAAGCCTCTCTTGTCCTTTTATTTTATATGATTTCACGGAAAAAATCAATAGATAAGAGGTATTTACCATGCAAAAACGTGATTTTCTTCGCAAGAACGTGAACGCCGTTAATCTGGATGAGCTGATGTATGAGCTGCGCTGTACCACCACAACATTGACAGCCGTCCACACCGCAATGGGAAAGCAGGACTTTGAACCCAGATTTTACAGCGATGCACTCTTTGGCTGTGTTCTTAGCTTTTTTAATTTGATTGATAAGTTTGACGCTGAAATTTACGAGGAGGACAAAAATGATGAATGAAATCCAGATTTTCAACTACCAGAACAACGAAGTCCGCACGGTAGAGCAGAACGGAGAACCGTGGTTCGTCCTGAAGGACGTGTGTGAGGTGCTGGGAATGGATACCAGCAAACTCAAGCAGGTGGCTGATCGGCTTGATGTAGATGAAAAGGCTCGGTATTTAATACCGACCCCCGGCGGGATGCAGGAAAGTTGGATCATCAACGAGTCCGGCTTATACAACGTCATCCTGCGCAGCGACAAGCCGGAAGCAAAGCCGTTCCGCAAGTGGGTCACCAGCGAGGTGTTACCGTCCATCCGAAAGAGCGGCGGTTACATTGCCGGACAGGAACAACTCAACCCGCAGGAGCTGATGGCAAAAGCCCTGATAGTGGCACAAAAGACCCTTGCCGACCGGGAAGCCCGCATTTCGGAGCTGACTGTGCAGAATCAGGTGATGCTCCCCAAAGCGGAATACTTTGACGAGTTGGTAGATCGCAATCTGCTGACCAGTTTCCGGGAGACCGCAAAGCAGCTTGGTATAGGAGAAAAGGCGTTTATTCAGTTCCTGCTGGATAAAAAGTATATCTACCGTGACAAGAAAGGCAAGCTGATGCCCTACGCCGACAAGAATAACGGTCTGTTTGAGGTCAAAGAGTGCTTCAACGAAAAGACCCAGTGGAGCGGCACCCAGACGCTGGTAACCCCGAAAGGCCGGGAGACATTCCGGCTGCTCTGCCTGAAGACCGCTTAAGAAATAAGCCCTGATGCCCGAAAAGGCATCGGGGTTTTATAATACCCAGCCGCCAGAGGGCGGCTTTTTCATTGCCCGGCGGGGTCAGAAAACACCCCTCCGGTGCAAAACACCCCGGGGTCATGGAAAGACCCTCCCCCTCATGAAACACCCCTCCCCATCAAGACCACCCCGGCGGGGCGCTGACCGGAACAAAGGAGCTGACCGCATGAACAACCCTCGCTATGCAAACGGAGCACTCAGGCGCAAGCACCGGGCACGGCTGCGGGCAATGGGCGGCGAGTGCGGTATCTGCGGCGGGCGTTTCGGTCCGATCCATTACGATGAACCTTCTGACGCACAGCATCCGCTATCCTTTGTCATCGACGAGATCCGCCCGGTGTCCAAGTGGAGACAGTTCGGGTATCCATCCGCGCGGGCGGCTGCGGAGGACTGGAACAATTTACAGGCGGCGCACTATTTCTGCAACGCGCAAAAAGGCAACAAAACCGGTGAAAACGCCCTGAAAACGGGCAAAAAAGTGACAAAGGCACCCAAGGTCAGCGATGGCGATTGGTAGGTGGGGAGGGGACCCCCACCCCCGTCTCGGCGACCTCGGTGCCGTCTAGCGCCGATTTACACACAGGAAAATTTTGAAAGGGGTCTGACCCATGCCAACGATGAAAAGCATCACGACCAAAGGGACCCGGCTGGATCAGCTCAAACAGCTGGCAAAGGTGCTGGCGGCGGGCATCGACACCTGCGAGGACTGCCGGGCACTGCCCGCCCTGACCAAGCAATACCGGGAGACCATCCGGGAGATCGAAGAAATCGAAGGAGTAGAGAACGATGGCGACGAGATCGGCGCGATCCTCGCAGCAAGAGAAAGTGATGGGAAGCCAGGAGCCGTCCGAAAGGATCGCGCCCGGCTATCCGTCGTCTGACGGAATGGATGCGGTGCGCATCCTGAAGGCGGGCGGGACCATCCTTGACCCGTGGCAGAGCGATATTTTGTGCGACTGGCTGGGGCGCGCTGCATCCGACAAGTGGGCAGCTCCCACCTGCGGCGGCAGTGTCCCCCGGCAGAACGGCAAATCGCTGCTGGTGCAGGGACGTGCTGCTGCCGGGATGCTCATGTTCAACGAGGTGGTGATCTACACCGCCCACCTGCAAAAGACCGCGACCGAGACCTTCGAGGAGATGCGGGCGTTCTTTGAGGGCGCAAAGATGCGGCGGTATGTGGCAGAGATCCGCACTGCACTGGGGCGTGAACAGATCATCCTGAAAAGCGGCGCTCGCATCAAGTTCCTTGCCCGCACCCGCAACGGCGGACGCGGACAGCACGGCGATCTGCTCATCTTTGACGAGGCGCAGGAGCTGGACGAGACCGCACAGGGCAGCTTTATCCCGGCGATCTCGGCAAGCCTGAACCCTCAGACCGTCTATGTCGGCACCCCGCCCGGTCCGGATGCTGTGGGTACGGTGTTCCGGGCACTGCGCCGCCGCGCACTGGATGGCGAATCCAAAAAGGCGGCATGGTTCGAGTTCTCGGTGCCGGAGATCGGCGACACCAAAGACCCTGCCCGCTGGGCGGCTGCCAACCCTGCTCTTGGGCGGCGCATCCAGTTTTCGACCATCGAGGGCGAATCCGAACAGCTCGATCCGGACACCTTCGCCCGGGAGCGTCTGGGCTGGTGGAGCCCGGAGATCACCGAACATCTGGACTACGCCATCGACCGCACCGCATGGGAAGCCTGTGCCAGCGAGGAAGAAAAGCCGGAGGGCAAGACCGCCTACGGCATCAAGTTCGCCGCAGACGGCAGCACCGTCTGTCTGTGCGGCGCTGTCATCCCGAAGGAAGGTCCTGCCCGCGTCTCGCTGATCGAGCTGCAGCCCTCCGGCAGAGGGCTTGCATGGCTGGCGGACTGGCTGAACGAACGGTACAGCCGCGCAAGCTGTGTCGTCATTGACGGACGCAACGGCGTGGACGTGCTGGTGGACCGCATCCGGGAGGTCTGGCGGGCAAAAAACTCGGTCATCCGCCCCGCAGCGCGGGACGTGATCGCAGCCGTCAGCGGCTTCACCAACAGCATCGAGGAAGGCACCCTGACATGGTACCGCCCGCAGACCGTTCTGAACGAAAGCGCATTGACCTCCATCAAGCGCCCGATCGGCGGCGGTTTTGGCTTTGGCGGCGACAACAGCCTGCCGGTGGAAGCCTGCGCACTGGCACTGTGGGGTGCAAAGACCTGCAAACGAGACCCGACCCGCAAAATGCGCATCGGCTGAAAGGAGCAACATGTTAGTTACCCTGAATTTTGGCAACGTAAAAGACCTGCGCCCGGCCGAACAGCAGCAGCTGCAGGATCTGGCAGACGTTTTCAACTACCACCAGAGCAGCAACCGGCTCAAAGATAAATACTACGAGGGGCATATCACCCTGAAGGACGTGAATCTCGGTATCGCCCTGCCGAAAAAGGGTATGGAAAATCTGGAAGTCGGCTGCAGCTGGGGCCAGAAGGCTGTGGATGTACTGGCAGCACGCTCCATGTTCGATGGCTTTGTGGGCTCCGACGGAAATCTGGACAACCTTGCAAAGCTGGTGGCGGACAACCGCCTTGTGACCGAGTACGCCAAGGCCTGCCGGGATGAGCTGAAATACGGCTGTACCTTCGCAGCCTTGTTTGCAGACCCTGAAGTTGGCTGCCGCATCCGGTTCCACTCTCCTGCCACGGCTGCTGCTCTCTGGAATGGCGAAAAGGGCCGCATCGACTGCGGTCTTGCCATCGTGGACACGGCGCCAGATGAAAGCGTAGGCCACGAATGGACCCCCTCGTTAGTATACTTCTATACCGACACAGACATCATTGTGCTGCGCCGAGAGCAGGACGGCTGGATGGCAGAGCGTAACCCCCAGATGATGGGCCGCCCGTTGATGGAACCTCTGATCTGGAACGCCACCAACTCCAAGCCATTTGGCCGCTCCCGGCTCAAAAATCCCATTCGCGCCCTGATCAATGACTACATCCGTACATCCGTCAACGCCACCATTGCGCTGGAATTTGCTACCACGCCCCAGAAGTACATTCTCGGTGTGACGGATGAACAGTATGACGCCATCATTTCCAACAAATTCAAGACCTACATGGGCGCGATCATTGCCGCCACAGCCAACCCGGAGACTGGCGAAAATCCTGCCATTGGCCAGCTGGCACAGGGCAGTCTGGCGCCCCATGTAGAGAAGATGCGGATGACCGCCACCCAGTTTTCCGCCGCCACCGGTCTGACCGTGACCGATGTGGGCGTGGTGAACGATGCAAACCCCACCA